>CAJMCT010000116.1 GCA_905211955.1 uncultured Eubacteriales bacterium
CCTTATAAATATCCTAGAATCGTCGTTTTCCGTGACGAACTTCCCAAAACGACAAGCGGAAAGATTATAAGAAACAAACTTTAATAAAGATTAAAACTCGGCTTAAATTTAGTCGAGTTTTCTTTTTGCCACGCGAAAGTGCTTTGCGTGGCTTTTTTTGTTTTAAATCATATTTAGAATACTTTACACATAAAATCAAATAGGTGAGAAGAAAGGGAATTGACAAAATTCCCCTAAAACCTTTCTTTTTTGATAAAAATCGGTATTTTAAGGAAAGTATAATGAGATTTACCGTTATAAACGGAAAAAGGTTTATAAAGTGCATATGCGTTTTTTTAGCGGTGCTTGTGGTTTTATTATTGCTACCGCTAAGCGGTGCCGATGCGGTGTTTTATGGTAAAACGTCTAGAAAACTTCCTGTTTATAGGGTTGAAACGGACGAAAAAAAGGTTGCTATATCCTTTGACTGTGCTTGGGGTGTAGATTATACGGATAAACTGCTTAACGTTATGGAATCTGAAGGGGTTAAATGCACCTTTTTTATGGTGGAGTTTTGGGTGAACAAACACCCCGATTACGTTAAAAAAATAATCGACAGCGGACACGAAATAGGTACGCACTCTGCAACACACCCGCACATGTCTAAACTCGAAAAGAGCGCGATAGTAAAAGAACTTTCTACTTCTAAAAGCGCAATAGAGAACATAACGGGGAAAAAGGTAGAAGTGTTCCGCCCGCCTTTCGGTGAGTATAACGACTTGTTGATAGATACTGCTAATGAACTTGATTTGATTAGCGTTCAATGGGACGTGGATAGTTTAGACTGGAAAGATTTATCGGCAAAAGAGATTGAAAATAGGGTGGTGGGTAGAGTTCAAAACGGCTCTATCGTGCTGTTTCATAACCAAGGACTTTACACGCACGAAGCATTGCCTAATATTATTCGCACTCTTAAAGAAAAGGGGTTCGAGTTTGTGAGAATCGGAGACCTTGTTTATAGAGAAAATTACACTATGCTACCTGACGGTACGCAAAGATTAAATAGTTAGAAATTCTTTGGAGGAAATAAATATATGAACTTTTTAGCGGAAAAAAACAATAAGGTTTTTATCAGTGGGGAAATACTTACCGATGCGGTGTTTTCGCACGAAGTGTACGGAGAAGGCTTTTACGAAATGACTGTTTTGGTTAAAAGACTTTCAGGACAAGGGGATATTCTTCCCGTTACGGTCTCGGAAAGACTAATCTCTGATAAAAGTCTTAAACCCGGTGTGACTATCAATGCGTTAGGGCAGTTTAGAAGTTATAATAAGTTGGTGGACGGAAAAAGCAAACTTATGCTTACCGTGTTCGTTAGAGAACTTTTAGATACACCTATCGTTAAAAATCCAAACAATATCGTTTTATCGGGATATATTTGTAAACAACCCGTTTATAGAACGACACCTTTTAATAGAGAGATTGCCGACATACTAATTGCGGTAAACCGTTCTTATAATAAGTCGGACTATATCCCTTGCATTGCTTGGGGTAGAAACGCCCGCTTTGCTAAAAATCTTGCCGTTGGCGAAAAGATTGCAATTAGCGGTAGAATTCAAAGTAGAGAATACCAAAAAAGATTATCCGACGACGATATTCGCATTATGACGGCATATGAAGTTTCTATTTCTAAACTTTCGGCTTACGAAAATGCTGAAAACTTTGACGTGGACGAAGAATTTAACCTTTTAGGCATAAACGACAAAACCGATACCGATATCGTTTATAGCGAAAGCGGTTATTAATATTTTAGTAAAACAAAAACGCACCTATCTAGGTGCGTTTTTTTATTTTATCATATTAGTCTTTTTTTCTGAATATGAAGTAGAAGGACGTGCCTAAAACCGAACATGCAAGCGCAATAACGATTAGTGAGTTTCTAAGTGCATGGGGGTTGCTACCTTCGATTAGCACGTTGTTTTCTTGCCCAACAACGTTTTCGGCAAGGGTTTCTACCGTAAAGGATAGGGGAACGTAGCCGTAAACTTCCTTATCGCCAATCGTTGCTTTTACAAAGTAGAAGGTCGATTCTAAAGAATTTACTTTTCTTAAAACGCTTACGGGCGATTTTTTGTTTAGGCGAATAACGTTTCCGTTATCGTCGGTTAAACAAAATCTTCCGTCTTCGGTGATTATTGGGATAAAGTAAAGGTTTACACCCGTAGTCACGTAAAGGGTTTTTTCTTCAAGTTCGGTGGCAGTTATTTCATTTAGGTCCTGGTTTTTACAAAGTATATAAACCGAACCGTTTTTGCTATCTTTACCCGTAAGTATAGAGAGTTCACAGTTTATTTGAACGTCGTTTACGTTATCGCTTTCGCCAAGGGTTAAATCGCAAATCTTAATAAAGTCGGTCGTTCCGTCCTTAAACAAGCCTTGATAAATAAACTCTTTTTCGTTCTTTTCTATTTTATATAGATTGACGTTATCTAATGGGCGGAAAACCTTAAGTGCGTTAACGTCGGCACTGTCGTCCGTAATCTTAAACTCTTTTGGGACGGTTAGGTTTTTAACCGAAACGTTGGGTAAATCTTGGGTTTTGCCGATAGACTCTCTAGCGTTATAAATAAAGTATACCGCTTTTTCTTGATAGTTCATTGCAAATGCTCTTGCGGTCTTTCCCGAAAAGTCTTGGGGGAGAGTGCGTAAGTTTCCGTTATAGTAATAATCGACTCCGTTTTGTTTTAATAAAAACAGTGTTCCACCAAGGTCGGTTGAAAGTTCTAGTATGCCGCTTTCGCTAACGTTATCGAGTTTTTCAATCTTGTATCCGCTATTTTTTACGAATTTATAAACGGCATCGTCGGGCTCGCTAGTGATAAATACGTTGCCGTCTACGTCAATTGCAGTATTAGAAGTTGAATTAAACAAACTTACCGTTTCGTTTGTAGAGAAAAGTTCTTCTACCTTGTAGCCTTGGCTATCCATATAAATCTTGAATACGGCAAGGCTATTTCCCGTGCCGTCTTTTATTTTGGTCACGTAATAAGTTCCGCTTTGATAGGTGACGTCTATAATATTGTTTCCACCTTCAAACTCGTAAGAAAATAAACTTGCGATAGGGGAAGCGTTATAGTCTAATATAGCAATCTTATTGGTATCCGAAACTAAAACGTCGTTATTTCCTAGCGCCATCATATAAGGGCTAAGTCCGCCGAGTATTCCGTCCGATAAAAACAAGTTTACGTAGTTGTTTTTATCAAGCCTATTTCCGTCTTTATCTTTAATTATTGTTAGTTTTACGTCGTCTAAAACGGCAAGAGAATTTACCGACAAGTCTATTTCTTTTGCCGATGCGCCTATACGGGTATAAGCCGTTTTTCCGCTTGCAACCGCAAAACCCGTAAATTCTAAACTATCACCGTCAACGCAAAATTCTTGTATTGCAGGAATATTAGAGTCGGTGATGACTAAGTTGTTTCCCTTAAAGCAAATATCGTTTGCACTACTTATCCCGCCAAGGTCAAAAGAAGTGGTGGGGGTAGAAAGTCTTTTTTGTTCTAAGGTGTTAAGGTCTATGCGGTAAAAGTTTACGCCGTTAGTATAAAATAAATAGTTTGAGTTTGTTGCGAACTTTAACTTTTCGCTAGTGAGCGGTAAAAGTTCGGAAGTTTCGTTTGTT
>CAJMCT010000117.1 GCA_905211955.1 uncultured Eubacteriales bacterium
ATAGGGCAAGATTGCCGTTTGAATCCGTGTGGCTCTCATCGGAAAAAACTACATCTGCATCATTGATGCAACTGTACTGTGTGACTGCTGCGAATAAAAGCAGTGACATTAATTTACTGAATCTTTTCATTTTACATTTGGTTTTAATGAGTGTTTATTTTAGTGCACGGACTAATTGCAGATTATTATCCGCTTGTGATAGTCCTGCTTTTTTTCTCGCTTGCATTAAATGATTTCCTAAATTCATTTTCTTCCCTCCAGCACTAGTATACTACTTTCTGTTCATCTATGCTATCAACAGTCGCTTGCAATTATGCCCTTTTTATTAACAATTTAGCAATAGCTAATGGCTCGCTTTCGGTAGTGCTTTGTAAATATTCTTTAACACCGTTGCCGTAGCGCAAAAACTTGCTTATTTCATCATAATCATCCGCCTTTGCCAAATTTGTTTCAATGCCGTTTTTGTTGCCGTAATAAAATAAGAACTTGTTAACAAACTCGCTATTCCTTGCATAAACTTCATATCCACAAGTAAACTCTTTTAATTGTTTCAAAACTGCTTTAATTCTAGGTGCACCTTTTAGGGTGTTATTGCTTATTCCCGTCAACAACTTAATGCGCTTAGGGATATATTCGCCACACGCAACTAATGAAGAAAAACTCTCGCCAACCTTTCCATTTTCTACTTTTGTAGCATCAACTCTTAATATACGGGCAGGCTCTTTACCGTTTTCCCCACAATAAAGCCCACTCGTTTCAATGTCTACTATTACTATTTTTTTATCTTTTATCAAATCTTTCATAATACCAACTTATATACCTTAAATCTTCTTCTTTTTTTATTATTGCGTTTCTTGCGTAAACACCGTTTTTGTCGTGTATCATAACGTAGCAAGGCTTGTTTTGTTCTAATAACTTGTTTACGTTTGCCATAGTACCTTTTGTTTGACCTTGAAGTAACATATATCCAAAATCAGAGTCTAAAACCATTTGATTATCTTTTAGTTTTTGGCGTTCATAATCACCTAAATACTTATTAGATGAAACGTGTTTTATTTGCCAATTTCCTAAATTAAATCGTGGTCTATCCCCACTATAATAAACGGTAACGAAAGGATAACCATTTTCAGAAAGTAACTTTTGCATTTCCTTATCAACCCCTATACAGTCGCCTATTATAATTTTATAGCCCAAATTCATATAGTCTATTAAGTCTTCTTTAATTCTTTCACCTAATCTAGTTATGATTTTAGAACCACCCAAAAA
The DNA here is from genome assembly GCA_905211955.1 of uncultured Eubacteriales bacterium. Lineage (GTDB taxonomy): Bacteria > Bacillota > Clostridia > Christensenellales > Borkfalkiaceae > UBA1259. The sequence goes on from CAJMCT010000117.1 coordinate 1,267, forward strand.
TATAGTCTTTTGATAAGTTTTGCTATCTATATGGGTATATTTATCATCTTCTTCAAAAAAATGCTCTAGCTCGCCAAGATAATTTTTCTCTTTTGTTCCACCAAATAAAGAATAATATCTTCTTTCCATTTTTCCACAAATAAAACACCTGCATCCAACAAAATAACTAATTTTGCCACTAAAATAACTTTTACTCCAAACGATAATCGGCTTATATTCGTGCTTGTGATTTGAGCGTGGCGTGCCTTTTGCTTTTGACTTACTCTTTTTGCCCACAACGTCCCTATCGATTTGCTCAAACATTTTGTCTTCTTTTGCTCGTGTATGCTCTTTTACGTCGTCACCGCTCCACGGGTCAACTGCTCTTTTGTATAATCCTTTTCCTGCCATGATTATTCTAACCCCAACTTTTTAACCCACTCATCGTACATACCAAGATATTTGATATCTCTTTTGACATCTTCTTGTTTAAAAATTATTTCACAAGCTCTAGCAAAATCTCTTTCGCTTATTTCACCCTTAATAAAATAACTTACAGGGAGCAATACTCTTTCTCCACCAACAAACTCGCCACGATAATATTCTAAATCAGTATAATCATGCATACATTCAGCGTAAAATCTACCAGTGTAACTATCATTATAATCAATTTCCAAAAAATAACCATTTGCAATCATATCGGTAGAATCGCCCTTTTCTTTATGACTTACCAAAAGTTTATCTTGCCATTCAGCTGCATTTTTATCGCCTCGCTCTTTGCTCATTTCACTGGTCCAATTCGCCATCCATGTTAAAACAAAAGGTTGGTTGCCATTATAAATTTGATAACCAAACGGTGTTTTTTTAGAGCAAACAATATCCCCAACCTTAAAAGGCGTAGGCACGTCTATCCAAAACCCTCCAAAAAATTCGTCTTTACCCATTAGATAGTGAGTTTTCAAAAAGGCATCGGTAAAGCCACTAAAACTAACGTCCATAATCGTCCCGTCTTTTTTAAGGCTTAAAGTAATATCTTTATACTCGGTGTCTAAATATTTCTTTCTATATTCTATTGCTACAATAGGAAGGTCAAAATCTTCCTCTATCGCCTTTTTCATTTTATCAAAAGTGGAATAAGGCGTTCTAAAATCTTCACACCAACCGTTATCCCCTTCTGAGTAGAAACGATATTGATATATAGCCTTATCTTCTTCACGATAAAACTCGTTGATAAAGAATTTATCTGTTGCAACAAATTTTTCTATAAGTTCATATAAACTTGGGTGATAGTCAACGTTTAGCCTTTTCTTAATTTCCATATCGGGCATCTCTAAACAAATTTGTCGCCACGCTTCGTGCTTTTCATTTAGCGTCATATCGGGATTTCTCCAAACCAAAAAGCAACTCTCTAAAGTGTTGAACTCATGCCCAATCTTCTCGTTATACTCTCTAACGTCTTTACTACTAATGTACTTATAAATATTCATAATTTCTCCCATTCTATTCTTCTATTTTGTAGCTCAAGCAAGCAATAAGGTATGCTTTGCTTACTGCATACGGAACAACCCTATAAAAATAATCAAAAAGTTTTTCGCCATTTTTGGGGAATTTTTTCATTATTGTTTCTTTTAATGGAATAAGATTTTCTTTCTTTTTCTTTGCTATCTCTCGCCTATAATAGTCTGCCATCGAACAACTAATACCAAAAACTTTATTACATATTTCCATAAACTGTTCTTGATAAATAAGTTTATTTTCGGTATAAGATAGATATGGCTTTATCTCTTCTACAAGTTCAAATTCTTCTACACTATTACGATAACAGTCATCAAAAAATTCTTTTTTCTTTTCTAAAATGCTTTGCTCGGTGATTTCAGCATCTGTTAAACATTCAATAGACTCTACTTCGGTAATAGAAAAACTATAAAATCCAAGTTTAGATAGTTCTCTACTTGTTAAAATAGAAATGTTTTCTTCGTAGGCTTCTTCATTTTCTTTTGCAACGATAACCGTTTCTTTAATAAGTTCTCTATCAAAAGGCTTTCCTGAAGTGAAATAAACCTCATCACTATCTTTTGGTTTTATAAACAAGCTTTTACCATACTCTTCGTAAAGACCTTTTAATATTTTTCCTTTACAACCTTTTTCCACGTACATATAAAACGTAGGTAAAGCCTTTCTATATTCATTAAAGTATCTTTCAAAAGGTAGATTAAACTTTGCTTCGCTAAAAGTAGCAGATATCAATTCGCTCAAAACAAACGAACACCCTTCCGTTCCTAAAAAAGCATTTCTACCACATTCATCTGCAATATTGTTTAACGTAAAAGCAAAAACTATTAACTTTTCTAAGCCTAATTCCTTAATTCTACCTAATTCATAGTTTATTCTATCCCACTCTTCTTTCGAAT
>CAJMCT010000118.1 GCA_905211955.1 uncultured Eubacteriales bacterium
TTAAACTAAAATAATGTATAATAAACGTATGTCAAATTATAAAAACCTTTCTAAAGAGTTAGAAAACTTAATAATAACTAACAAAACAAATGGAACAGAGCCTAAATTCTATTGTAAGGACTCTGCCGTTTTGCGTAGAAAAGAAAATGAGCACGATAATGCTTCCGTTTGGCGCACGGCGTTTATTAGGGATATAGATAAAATCTTAAATTGCCCGTTTTATAATCGTTATGCAGATAAAACACAAGTGTTTTCGCTTTATAAAAACGACGATATTACAAGACGCGCTTTACACGTTCAGTTAGTATCAAGAACGGCAAGAACTATCGGCAAAGCCTTAAACCTTAATCTTGACCTTATAGAAGCAATTTCTTTAGGCCATGATATAGGTCATACCCCGTTTGGGCATACGGGAGAAAGATTTTTAGATGAATTATACTGTGAACGCACAAATAGACGATTCAATCACAATATTCATTCGGTTAGGGTTTTAGATAAAATCTTCCCGCTTAACCTTTCACTTCAAACTCTTGACGGAATTGCTTGCCACAACGGCGAATTAGAACTTGAGGAATATCGCCCTGCTACACTTTCAAACTTTGAAGAATTTGATAAAAAAATTGAAAGTTGCTACGTTGACTCTAAAAACGTTCTAAAAATGATTCCTTCAACTTTAGAAGGCGCAGTTATGCGAATTTCGGATATAATTGCTTATCTTGGTAAAGACAGACACGACGCTGAAAAAAGCCATCTTTTAGAAAACCTACCATTTGAAGATAACGGAATAGGCGTTATCAATGCTGAAATCGTAAACAACTTAATAGTAAACATCATTGAAAATAGTTATAATAAGCCGTATATCAAAATGGATAAAGATTGTTTTGATGCGCTTAATAAGGCAAAAAAAGACAATTATAAAATTATATATCTTGATAAAACCCATAATGAAAGCAACGCAATAATCAAACAAATGATGGAAGAAATTTATAACAAATTGCTTACTGACTTAAACGGCGGCAACACTTCTTCCCCTATTTATAAGCATCATATAGATTATATAAATAAACCGTATTATAAACGTGACGTTGCTTACGAAGAAACTGAAAAAAATCAAATTGTTGTTGATTATATAGCGTCTATGACAGACGATTATTTTATTGAACTACATAAATACTTGTTCCCAAGTAGCAAGTTAGAACTAAAATACAAAGGATATTTTAATTAGAGGTAAAATATTATGAACTTTTCTAAATCTAAATATTGTTTATACTGCCAATGCCCTAAAATTTTGTGGCTAAATAAATATAAGCCGGAAGTTTTTAAGCAAGATTCTTCAGCAGAAGAACGCTTTGAAAAAGGTAATATCGTTGGCGACCTTGCAATGCAGTTATTTGGTGAGTTTACCGAAGTTACGGCTTATGATAAAGACGGCAAACTTGACCTATCCAAAATGTTAGAAAACACAAACGAGTGCTTGAAAAACGGCACGGAAAATATTTGCGAAGCATCTTTTTCAAGTGGCGGGCTTTTCTGCTCTTGCGACATTTTGCGTAAGGAAAAAGACGGCTACGCTATTTACGAAGTTAAAAGTTCAACCCACGTTTCAGCCGTTTATATAACCGATATAACCTATCAAAAATACGTTTTAGAAAAGTGTGGAATTAAGGTTGCAGGCACTTACATCGTTCATATAAATACCGACTACGTTTTTGACGGCAAACTTGACGTGCAAAAACTATTCACTATAAAAGACGTATCTTCTCTCGTAGAAGAAGAATCTAAAAAGCACGATATTGAAAAGGACTTAATAGACGCATCTAAAATATGCGACTGCGAAGAAGAGCCAAACTTTGACCTTTCAATCAAATGCCGTGAGCCTTATACTTGTGGATATTGGGATTACTGCTCTCGCCATCTACCAAAGCCAAACGTTTTTGACGTTTACCGCATGAACTTTGACAAAAAAATCAAGGCTTATCGTGACGGATACTTTGAGTTTGGCGACGTTAGGCAAGCCGTTAAACTTAATGAACTACAAAAACGCCAACTTGATTTTGTTCTTAAAGGAATAGACGAACATATTGATAAAGACGGGATTAAATCATTCTTAGATACACTTTCTTATCCCCTTTACTTTTTGGATTTTGAAACTATGCAACTTGTTATCCCAGAATATCCAAATAGCAGACCTTATCAGCAAATAACTTTCCAATACTCACTCCACTATATTGAAAGTGAAGGTGGCGAAATTAAGCATAAAGAATTCTTGGGCGTTTCTGGTGAAGACCCAAGGCGAGCGCTCGCTGAACAACTTGTTAAAGATATTCCAACCGACGCTTGCGTTTTAGCATATAATATGGGTTTTGAAAAAGGCAGAATAAAAGAACTTGCAGAATTATTTCCCGATTTATCTAATAGTTTAATGAAAGTTAGGGATAACGTTAAAGACTTGATTGACCCGTTCCACGACGGATATTATTACAATAAAGCAATAGGTGGTTCTTTCTCTATAAAAAGTGTATTGCCTGCAATGTTCCCAAACGACCCCGAACTTGATTATCATAATTTAGAAGGCGTTCATAACGGGGGCGAAGCAATGACTTTGTTCCCTAAAATAAAAGACATGCCCCTTGATGAGCAAGAGTTAGCAAGACATAACCTACTAAAATATTGCGAACTAGACACCTACGCAATGGTAAAAATCTTCTTAAAGTTAGTTGAAATTAGTAAGTAATGATAAAAGCGTTGACACGAATCTCGTGCCAACGCTTTTATAGTTTTATACGTTATTAATCCCACAAACTAAACACTATTCTTTCTCCAAATTCGTTGTAAAAAGGAGCATATTTATTATCAAGCATATTTCTTCTACTTGGTTTTAGTAAAATAGCAAAAAGTATATACTTGAATTTATTCTTAAACTCTGATTCTTCCATAACCCTACGGAACAATGGCGCAACTTCGCTAGGAAGTAATTTATAAGCGCCACAACCAAATGCACCTAAAACGAGCGAATCATGTCCATTTTCTACGCCAATACGAAAAATGGTACGAATTTTATTAAGCATAATTTTCTCGCCTTCTGGTGTAAAGCCCCCTGACTCTGAACGGAAAGACAGTTCATCAAGGTCTGCATAATGAGACTTTCCGTTAAAGCAAAGTGCCGCAACCGTGATAACCCCACACTTAAAAACGTTCTTTCTAAGCGTATAATAATATTTGTTTCTGTTGTGTCTAAAAAAAGTAACGTTTTTAGAATATATCCCACCATAATTGATATCTAACGGATAGGCAATTTTTTTATTTGGAACACCACTCTCTCTAACGTTTATATATTTAGGGTTGCCATATTGATAAAGCGATAACGAAAGATTGCTACTTCTACACAAGGATTCCTCTTGGGCAGAACTGCCATCTTTATATCCACCACTTGGCTTTACTGCTGAAGCAAGGTTAAGAATTGCAGGATTGTACCCTGCTTCAACTAGTTTTTCAGCAACGTCAACGCAATCTGCATCTACACAACCCGTTTTTGTGCTGCCATATATCTTACCAATACCATTTACGTTT
>CAJMCT010000119.1 GCA_905211955.1 uncultured Eubacteriales bacterium
GTTTTTTGCAGGGCTTCACGGAGAGATTACCGCTATAATGCAGTACGTTTATCATGCTTTTTATTTTGAAAAAGAAAAAGACGTAGAAACTGCAAATCTTTTAAAGAGTATATCGATCGCTGAAATGCATCACTTAGAACTTTTAGGAAAACTTATTTTACAACTTGGTGAGGACCCGTGGTTTGGTTTTTCCGATGGGTTTTCCAAAAATTTTTACAATACTTCTAAAATCTCGTATAGCAAACTAAAAGAAAAAATGCTATTAGACGATATATCGGGCGAAATGATGGCAATAAAAGAATACGATAGAGCGGTAGATATGATAAAAGACGAAAAAGTTTCCGCAGTGCTCGTTAGAATTAGGTTAGACGAAGAACTTCACGTTTCCGCGCTAAAATCAAGGCTTAATGAATTATATTTGTAAAAATAAAAGCATTTAATCGAAACTTAAACCGAAAAGAGCAAAAATACATAAATATTAAATAAAAATTCAGTCAAAATATTGCTTTTGAATAATTCTTATTGTATAATATTTTAGAGAAAGAAGGGCTTTAGGAGGAAAAAATGCTTTTCGGTAAAAAGAAGAAAAAAGTTATAAGCCAAGATAGAGAAATCGTAGTATCCGATACCCGTTCGGGAAAGATTGAAGGATACAATAGATTAAGGGATAATATTTTATACCTTAACGCTGACGGAAAGAACAAGGTTATCCAAGTGGAATCTTCAATGATGCACGAAGGTAAAACCACAGTTTCTTGCAACTTAGCGGTAAGCCTTGGTTTAACTGGTAAAAAAGTTGTCGTTGTTGACTTAGACTTTAGAAAAGCCAACGTTCACAGGACTTTCAAAATCGATAACGATAAAGGTCTATCCGAGTATATGCTCGGCACCATTTCTTATGAAGAAATGATAAAAAAGACCGATTATAAAAACGTTGACGTTATTACCCGTGGCGGTGAAGTTTATAACTCTTCGGTTATTCTTATCTCTAAGAAACTTGAAGAACTTATCGCAAAACTAAAAGAAGAATACGATTACGTTATTTTAGACTGCGCACCCGTATTGCAAGTTTCGGACTACATCAATATTTTGCGCTTAGCAGACGGCGTACTTTTCTTGGTCGCTTACGGCGTGACTACGAGAAACCAAGTTTCTGAAGCGGTTAAAGAATTAAAGAAGAACAACGCAAATATATTAGGTATGGTATTTACCATGTACGACCGTAAGAAAGATAAAAACTACGGCTACGGCAAATATTACGGAAAGGGCTATTATAGTTATTATCGTTCTTATATAGAAAACGAAGAAAGCACCGACGAAGTTAAAGAAGACTAATCTTTAATCTCTGGTGACGGGGGATTTTATGACGGATATTCATTCGCACGTAATACCGCTTGTTGACGACGGTAGTAAGGGAATAAGCGATTCTATCCAAATGATAAAAAAGGCTTATGAAAGTGGAGTACGCAGTATTTTTTGCACGCCACACTTTAGAAAGCCGTATACCCGTTCGGTAGAAAGCATTACACGTCACTATGAAGAATTAAAAGAAGAACTAAAAAAAGAAAATATCCCCGTTGACCTTTACTTAGGGCAAGAGATATATGCGGAAGACAATATCGTAGAACTTTTAGAAGAAGGCAAGGTTTTAACCATGAACGGTACTAAATACGTTTTGGTTGAGTTTGATTTTATTATTCCTTGCGATATTAGTGAAACGGTTTACCGCTTAAAAAAGAAAGGATATATTCCTATAGTTGCGCACGTTGAAAGGTACGATTACGTCTCAATCGACGACGTGTACGACATAAAACTTAATGGCGGACTTATTCAAATTAACGCAGGCTCTATTTTAGGAGAGCCTAAGGGCGTTAATAAAAAGTTTGTAAAACAACTCTTCAAAGAAGGGTTTGTAGACTTCGTTGCAAGCGATATTCACCAAGGCAGAGAAAATTATCTTGCCTTAGCATATCAAAAGGTAAAGAAAAAGTTTGGTGAAGACGCGGCGGAAGTAGTATTTAACGTAAATGCGAAAGCGTTATTAAAGGTTAGACAATAGTCTAACCTTTTTTAAGGAAATAAAGGACAAGTTTATGCAAAAGAAATTTATAGCAATCGGCGGTGGAGAAATTAAGAATAAAACCACCCTAAAAATAGACGAATACGTGGCAAACCTTGCCAAAGCACGTGCAGGGGATAAGCGCGCTACCGCACTGTTTATCGGAACGGCTTCTCACGATTCTATGCCGTATTTTAACAGTTTTAGAAAAACGTATACTTCGGTATTTGATATTAAGGCGGAAGTTGCACTAATCGTTTACGGCGAAATGAATTTAGAACATATTAAAGAAAAGTTCGACAAAGCCGACTGTATTTATATAGGCGGCGGAGATACTGTTTTCATGCTTGAAAAGTGGAAAGAAACGGGGCTTGACAAGTTAATAATATCCGCTTATCTTCAAGGCAAAATCATTTGTGGACTATCCGCAGGTGCAATTTGCTTTTTTAAGGATATGTATACCGATTATGAAATAATGCGCGGGCAGTCTTCAGAGTACGTGCTTAAAAAAGGGCTTGGTTTGATAGACGGGCTTATGTGTCCGCACTTTAACGAAAGAAAAGAAGACTTTTCGCTTGCCTTTTCTAAAAGCGATTTTGATTTTTCGTATTGTGTAGAAAACGACTGTGCCATAGAGTTTACCGATGGTGTTTATACTAAGACCATAAGCGCAGGCGGAAAGGCTTACGTTTATAGTAAAGATGGCAAAAGTTTAAACGTAAAGGAATTGGTTTAATGAACAAGCAAAACTTCGATAAAGAAATGCAACGAATAATTTTAGAGCTTGATGGGCAAAAGCCTTCGCTTTTGCTACACTCTTGTTGCGCGCCGTGTTCTACGGCGGTTATCGAAAGACTAAAAGAACATTTTGATTTAACCGTTCTATATTACAATCCTAATATTGACGATGAGAAAGAATATCAAAAAAGACTTTTAGAACAACGCAAGTTTTGCGATAAGTTGGGGATAAAGGTTATAGAGATTGGACATGACACTAACGAGTTTTATAAAGCGGTAGTTGGGCTTGAAGACTCTTTAGAAGGTGGCAAAAGGTGTTTTTCTTGCTATGAATTGAGATTGAGAAAAACCGCAGAGCACGCAAAAGAGTTTGGGTACGATTACTTTACTACTACGCTAACGGTAAGCCCCTTAAAAAATGCCGACAAGATTAACGAGATAGGGCTTATTTTAGAAAAGGAAATGGGGGTGTCCTTTCTGCCGTCCGACTTTAAGAAAAGAAACGGATATTTGCGCTCTATCATACTTTCAAAAGAGAACGGACTGTATAGACAAGACTACTGCGGTTGCAGTTTCAGTAAAAAGAACAGATAAAACTAAATCAAAATCCACGCGCCGTAAAATAAATACGGCGCTTTATTTTTTTCTTTTAGGTAATCTTCCGAAAGATTAAATTTCTCGGCAACGCTTTTATAATCGTCAAGCGGAGCAGGGTGGTATTTTTTGCCGTCGGGG
>CAJMCT010000120.1 GCA_905211955.1 uncultured Eubacteriales bacterium
AGTATGGCGGGAGTTGGTAAAGAAGATATTATTCAAGTCGGCTATGGATACGGCTTATTTACGGGCGGTTTAGGTGCGCATTACGGCGCTGAAAAAATAGGCGCTATGGTCGTTCCTATGAGCACGGGTAATTCTAAAAAATTAACCACTATGATGCTCGACTTTGGCGCAACGGCTATCGCTTGTACACCCTCATACCTATTACATATTGCCGAACTTTTAGAATCAGAAGGCAAAGTTCCTGAGTTAAAACTTAAAAATGCAATTTGCGGTGCTGAACCTTGGACTGATAAAATGAGAGAGGAAATCGAAAGAAAGTTAAACATCAATGCTTTCGATATTTACGGGCTTTCAGAAGTTATGGGGCCGGGTGTTGCGTGCGACTGTATTCACCACAAAGGACTTCACGTTTGCGAAGACCATTTCTTACCCGAAATAATTAATTCCGCTAACATGCAACCGCAAAAAGAAGGTGAACTTGGCGAGTTAGTATTTACAACCTTAACAAAGGAAGGTTTACCGCTTATAAGATATAGGACGAAGGACTTAACGAGTATCGACTACTCTAAGTGTGAATGTGGAAGAACGAGTGCAAGAATTAGCAAGTTTAAAGGTAGAGTTGACGACATGTTGATTATTCGTGGCGTAAACGTTTTCCCAAGCCAAGTTGAAGCGGCGCTCTTAGACGTTGAAGAAGTTTCACCCCACTATATGATGATAGTTGATAGAGTGAATAACCTTGACACGTTAGAAATTCAGGTAGAAATTGCCGAAAAACATTTTACCGATGAAATTAAAGGCTTAGAAAAACTTTCTAATAAAATCGGTCATGCAATTAACCAAACTTTAGGGCTTAACGCAAAGATTAGAATAGTTGAACCGCAAAGTTTACAAAGATTTGAAGGTAAATCGGTACACGTTATCGATAAGAGAAAACTTTATTAATAAGGGGAAAAATTATGGCAAAACAAGTATCAGTATTTATTGAAAACAGACAAGGAAGACTCGGCGAAGTTTTAAGAGTATTAAAGGAAAACAAGGTTAACATTTTATCTTTATCTCTTGCCGATACTACCGAATATGGATTATTAAGGCTTATCGTTAATAATCCTGATTTAGGCAAAGAAAAACTTGCCGAAGCAGGTTTTTCTACCATGCTTACAAAGGTATTCGTTGTAAAAATCGATCACAACGCAGGTAGTTTACAAAAACTTGTCGTTGTTTTATCTCAAAACGGAATAAACGTTGAATATATGTACGGTTTATCTACCGCAGACGAAGATGCGTTTATTGTTCTTAAACTTTCTAATGCCGATAAAGCAACCGAAATTTTATTGCAAAACGGCGCTTCAATCTTAACCGACGACGAGATTTCTAATATTTAAGTTTAAAAGGGTGACATCATGATTATAGACTTTCATACTCATATATTTCCCGAAAAGATAGCACTTAAAACCATACAGCACTTAGAGGGCTTAACTGATGGAAAGGCTTCAACTGACGGAACTATAGAAGGATTACTTAAACAAATGGAAAAGGCTAATGCCGATATATCCATATGCTTACCCGTATTAACAAAACCTACTCAGTTTGATAGTGTTTTAAGGTTTGCAATAGAAGTAAACGAGCGTTTTAAAAATGAAAAGGGAAGAAAACTTATTTCTTTTGCAGGTATACACCCGCTTTGTGAAGATATTGAAGGTAAAATGAAACAAGTAAAAGAAAGCGGTATTAAGGGTGTTAAAATTCACCCCGACTATCAAGAAACCCCAATCGATCACGAAGGTTATATAAGAATACTAAAAAGCGCAAAGGAAAATGACCTTATCGTTGTCACGCACTCTGGAATTGACGATGGATATAAAGATAAATCGCTAAACTGCCCACCCGACCTTGTTAAAAAGGTTATAAATCAAGTAAAACATAAAAAGTTTGTGTTAGGGCATTACGGTGCACACGCACAGTGGGAAGAAGTTTTAGAAAAATTATGTGGTGAAGACGTTTATTTTGACACTGCGTTTACCCTTCACGAAATAGACGAAGAACTATTTAAGAAAATCCTATTTAAGCACGGAGAAGATAAAGTCGTGTTTGCAACCGATTGTCCGTGGCGTGATATGGCGGAAGACGTGAAAACTCTTTCTTCTTACGATTTAAGTAAAGATACGCTTGATAAGATTTTTTATAAAAACGCACTAAAATTATTAGGATTATAATATGGAAATTAATGAAAAAATGCTTGCGCTTGGAAGCAAGCGCTCGATTATTAGAGAAATTTTTGAATTTAGCAAAAAAAGAGCAAGCGAGATTGGTGCTGAAAACGTTTTTAACTTTAGTTTAGGAAACCCAAGTGTTGATCCGCCAAAAGAAGTAAATGAAGCAATTAAAGAATTACTTGACACCACTAAGCCGTCTATTATGCACGGGTATACCTCTGCGCAAGGCGATTTAGGTGTTAGACAAGGTGTTGCCGATTATATTAACGAAAGGTTTAATTTAAGCCTTTCCGCAAACAATATCTATATGACTTGCGGTGCAGCGGCTTCACTTACAATTTCTCTAAAAGCGGTTATGAACGAAGGTGAAGAATGCATAGTATTTGCGCCTTATTTTACCGAATATAAAGTATTTATCGAAAATGCGGGTGGCAAAATAGTCGTTTCAAAACCTAAGGAAGAAAATTTCTTTATTGACTTTGAAGATTTTGAAAACAAGATAAACGAAAAGACGAGAGCGATAATCGTTAACTCGCCAAACAACCCAAGTGGTGTCGTTTATCCTAAAGAAGATATTGAAACTTTAAGCAAAATTTTAGAGAAAAAATCAAAAGAGTATGGCAAAGTGATTTATCTTATTGCCGACGAGCCGTATAGAGAACTCGTTTATAACGGAGTTGAAGTTCCGTATTTAATGAACTATTATAAAAATTCGCTCGTATGCTATTCGTACTCTAAATCTCTATCACTTCCAGGGGAAAGAATAGGTTATATAGCGGTTAACCCCGAAATGCAAAACTCTAATAAAGTTTATCTTGCAGTTTGCGGTGCGGGAAGGTCTTTAGGATACGTTTGCGCACCTTCGCTTTTCCAACAACTCGTATTAAAGTGTTTAAGATTAACTTCGGACGTAAACGCGTATAAACAAAATAGAGACTTGCTTTATAATTCTTTAGTTTCCTTTGGGTTTAATTGCGTTAGACCGGACGGTGCTTTTTACTTGTTTGTTAAAACTCCCGAAAGCGACGCTTACAGTTTTTACGAAAAGGCAAAACAAAAAGAAATTTTAGTAGTGCCTTGTGACGATTTTGGCATAAAGGGCTACGTTAGAATTGCTTATTGTGTTGATAAAAAAACGATAGAAAATTCTTTGCCTGCTTTTAAAGAATTAGCAAAAGAGTACGGAATTAAAAAATAAAATTAAACTTGCACCTGTATTGTGTAAATATAAAGTATATATTATTGATGAGGTGCAT
>CAJMCT010000121.1 GCA_905211955.1 uncultured Eubacteriales bacterium
ATAAAATATAATAAAAAGTTGAAATAATATAATTTTTATGATAAAATAGGAAAAACGGAAAGGAAGGATAGATAAAATGTACAGCATGACGGGCTATGGTAGAGCGATTTACAGTGAAAACGGTTTGGAATTACTTGTTGAAATTAAAACTGTAAATAACCGCAACTTTGATCTTAATATTAAAAGCCCAAGGGTGTTTTTACCTTTTGAAGACGCGGTTAGAAAAACCGTTTCTAATTACGTTTTACGTGGAAGAATCGACCTTTACGTTTCTTTTTCGGATAAAAGAGAAGCAAATTCTAACGTTTCCATAGATTTATCTAAGGCAAAAGGATATTTTGATGCAGGTGAAAGGTTAAATAAAGAATTTGGTGTAAAAAACGATTTAACCACTTCGGTTTTGCTTAGACTTCCCGACGTTTTGAGTGACGAAATTAAGCCCGATTACGAAGATATTAAAGATGTCTTTATAGACACGGTTAAAAATGCTTGCATTAAACTTAACGAAATGCGCGAAATTGAAGGGGATAAACTCGTTTCGGATATGCTTTCTCGTATGCAAACGATAAGAGAATTGAAAAATAGTATAAGCGAAAGAGCCCCGTTAGTTAGCGAAGAATATAAAGAAAAGTTAAAGTCGAGAATTGAAACTGCTCTTGTGGACGTAAACTTTGACGAGTCAAGACTACTAAACGAAGTCGCTTTCTTTACTGATAAAAGCAATATCGACGAAGAATTAACAAGACTTAATTCGCATATTAACCAATTTTGCGATATAATAAAAACCAAAGGTTGCGGTAAAAAGTTAGACTTTTTAATGCAAGAATTTAATAGGGAAACCAACACTATTTGCTCTAAAGCCAATGATTTGGTTATTACGGGCTATGCACTATCTTTGAAAAACGAGATAGAAAAGGTTAGAGAACAAGTTCAAAATTTAGAGTAATATGAGAAACGTTTTGTTCGTATTGTCGGGGCCGTCAGGCGTTGGTAAAGGCACCGTTGCTAAAATACTTGCTGAAAAAGATGAAATCGCTTTAAGCATTTCTTGCACTACGCGCGCGCCAAGAGTTGGCGAAACAAATGGAAAAGAATACTTTTTTATTTCAAAGCAAGATTTTGAAAGTTTGATTGAAAAAGACGGTTTATTAGAGTTTTCTAATCACTTTGGTAATTTCTACGGTACGCCTAAAGATTTTGTGCTAAAAAACTTAGAAGAAAAAGACGTTTTGCTTGAAATAGACGTAAACGGTGGGCTAAAAGTTAAAGAAAACTTTCCCGATGTAATATTAATTATGCTTGCTCCACCAAGTGTTGACGAGGTTTATAATAGACTTGTCAAAAGGAACACTGAGTCGCCCGATAAGATTGCGCAACGCATGAAAAGAATTGAATACGAATTGGATATGGCAAAATATTACGACTACGTAGTTGTAAACGATAAAATTGAAGAAGCAGTAAAAGAAATTGAACAAATTTTAAACATAGAAAAAACAAATAACAGGAGATATCAAAATGATACATAAACCCCCGATTGACGAATTGGCTGAAAAGATTGGATCTAAATACGCACTTTGTGTTGTTGCAAGCAAGCGTGCAAGACAACTTATGGATCAAGCACAAAGTCACGGACAAATCGATGCTTTTGATAAAGTTAAACCCTTATCAATCGCAGCGCAAGAAATTCAAGACGGAAAATTAGTTGCCGTAAAAGACTGATAAAATTACTTGTCCACCATAACGGTGGACATGTTTTTCTAGAAAAGGATAGGTATGTTTGCAGACGTAATTGTCGATATAAACCACGCGGACGTCGATAAGATTTTTGAATATTCTTTTTTTGACGAATCCGTTAAAATAGGTAGCCGTTGTTTAGTGCCTTTTGGAAGAAATACTTTAGAAGGCATAGTTATCGGTATAAAAAACCAAAGCGTGTATCCGGCGGAAAAAATCCGTCCGATTATTTGCGTTTTGGAAGATACGCCTGCGCTAACTCCCGAAACCCTTAAACTTACCGATTATATTGCGGATACTTGCTACGTGACGAGAGCGCTTGCTTTAAGACTTTTCTTGCCGACTGAAATGAGAAAGGGAAGAATTAAAGAAAAATTCGTTTCTTTCGTTAAAGTTTCGGAGTCTGTCAAAACGGAGTTTCCCGAGTTTTCTAAAACCGCAAAAAGCCAAAAAGCGTTTTTAGAGTATATTTTAGACGGAAGCAAGTATAAACTTTCGGAAATGAACCTAAAATTTGGTGCAAGCGCCGTAAAAAAGGTTATTGAAAAAGGTTATGCGATGATCGATACCGAAAAAGATTTTCGCTCGCCATATAAAGACCTTTACGAAGTTAAAAATAAAGTGGTTTTAACCGAAAGACAAAATTTGGCGGTTAAAAGCATTGAAAACACCGAAAAAACGGTTAGTTTAGTTTACGGTGTCACGGGTAGTGGAAAAACTGAAGTTTACCTAAACCTAATTGATAACGCATTATCGAAAGGCAAAACGGCAATAATGCTCGTTCCAGAAATATCCTTAACTCCGCAAATGTTAAAGCAACTTCGCGGTAGATTTGGCGATATGGCTGCAATTTTGCATAGCGGACTATCCGCAGGCGAAAGGTTTGACGAGTGGTGGAGAATTAGAAGCGGAGAAGCAAAGATAGTTATAGGCGCAAGAAGTGCCGTCTTTGCCCCCGTAGAAAACGTTGGTGTTATCATAATCGACGAAGAACACGACGGAAGTTATTCTAGCGAATCAAACCCAAGGTACGATACCATGTCGGTTGCGCTTTTCCGTGCAAAATATAACGATGCAAAACTCGTTTTGGGTAGTGCAACGCCTTCTATAGAGAGTTTTATGAAGGCTAAAAGTGGAGAGTATAATCTAGTTGAACTTCCCGAAAGAATTAATAAAAAACCCCTTCCCGAAGTAGAAATTGTTGACATGAGAAACGAAATACGTCGTGGAAATAATACTTTCTTTTCTTCGGCGTTAAAGAGCGAACTTGAAGATTGCTTAAATAAAGGCAACCAAGCAATTTTGTTCTTAAATCAAAGGGGATATTCAAAAACAGTAGTTTGTACCGAGTGTGGACACGTTCAAAAGTGTGAATCTTGCGACGTTTCACTAACTTATCATAAAGAAGACGAATCGCTTCTTTGCCATTATTGCGGTGCAAAATACAAGATGATTTCCGCATGTACGGAGTGTGGTAGCCCTTATATAAGATATGGCGGAACTGGAACCGAAAGAGTTGTTTTAGAACTTCAAAAACTTTACCCTAACGCCAAAATTCTTCGTATGGATAGGGATACAACCCAAAATAAAGAAGGACATTTTAAGATATTAAAGAGTTTTGCCGAAAAGCAAGCGGATATTTTAGTCGGAACGCAAATGATTGCAAAAGGGCACGATTTTCCCTTCGTCACTTTGGTTGGAATT
>CAJMCT010000122.1 GCA_905211955.1 uncultured Eubacteriales bacterium
TATTGACAAAGAGGAGAATACTTTAATGAACTACAAGAACAGTAAATGGCGCAATGAAATGGCAATCAAAATCGATTACAACAACATGATGGCTGATTTTATTGGAGAAGAACAAGGCTTTACTAAAAAAGATTTTGACGATAACAAGAAAGTTATTGCTAATGCTTTTAAAACGGTTATGGAAAATCGTGGTACCGGTATGATGGGTTGGACTGAACTTCCTTATAACCAAAAAGAAATAGTAGACGATATTATTGCAACCGCAAAAGACATCAAGAAGAAATTCGATAACTTCGTAGTTTTAGGTATCGGTGGTTCGGCTTTAGGTCCGATTGCTGTTTTTCAAGCACTTTGTCATTTAAGACATAACGAACTTCCCAAGTCAAAGAGAAAGTTCCCCAAACTTTACGTAGAAGATAACGTAGACCCCGAAAGAATGGCTGCACTTCTCAGTGTATTAGACTTAGATAAAACGGTATTCAACGTTGTCACCAAGAGTGGTGCAACTAGCGAAACCATGGCTCAATATCTTATCATTATGGATATATTAAAGGCTAAATACGGCGATAAGGCAAAAGACCATATGATTGCAACCACTTCTGCACATAAAGGTAATCTTATTAAAATCGCTCAAGAAGAAGGACTTAAAACCTTCTATATTCCCGATGGTGTTGGCGGAAGATTCTCTGAACTTTGTCCCGTTGGCTTGCTCCCCGCAGCAGTAGTTGGTATTGATATTAAGGCTATGCTCGCAGGCGCTGCTTACATGGATAAAATTTGTAAGAATAAAGATTTCAAGAAAAATCCTGCTTTAATTTCAGCAGTATTAGAATATATCGCTATGGGTAGGGGTAAAAATATTTCAGTTATGATGCCTTATGCTGATAGTCTTAAGTATATTGCCGACTGGTATTGTCAACTTTGGGGTGAAAGCCTTGGTAAATCAGTTGATAACGAAGGCAATTTAGTATACGTAGGACAAACACCCGTTAAATCGCTCGGTGTCACCGACCAACACTCTCAAGTTCAATTATATAGAGAAGGACCTTTCGATAAGGTTATCACTATAATTGCAGTTGAAAATTATCGTGCAACGGTAGATATTAGTAATGGTTGCGAAAATATTCCCGACGTTAACTTCCTTTGCGGTCACACGATGAACGAACTTATCACCGCTGAAAGAAAGGCAACGGAATATGCTTTAACTACCGCAAACAGATTAAACTACACTATAACCTTGCCTGAAGTAAATGCTTTCACCATTGGCGAACTCTTATATATGTTTGAAATGGAAACTGCGTTTACCGGTGCAATGCTTAATATCGACACTTTCAACCAACCCGGTGTAGAAGGCGGTAAAAACGCAACTTACGCACTCTTCGGAAAGAAGGGATACGAAAAGACCAAAGAAGAAATGGATAATTCTCCAAAGAAAAATCCCGATTATATTTGTTAAGAGGTCTATAAATGGCAGCCGTACAAAAAAAACAACCGTCAAATCAGAAAGATTTGCCCGTATATTTGTTTCACCAAGGTACCAATTACGTTGCATACGATTTTATGGGTGCGCACTTTGGTGAAAAAGACGGGAAGAGTGGCGTTTTCTTTAGAACGTGGGCGCCTAAAGCCGAAAGCGTTTCGGTAGTGGGCGACTTTAACTGTTGGAACGACACCTTAAACGTAATGCAACGCATCAGTGACGGGGGTATTTTTGAAACTTTTATAGAAGGTATAAAAGAGTACGATGCATATAAATATGCCGTTAAAAACGGCGGAAATACCGTACTTAAAGCCGATCCGTATGCTTTCCACTCGGAAACACCTAGCGGAACGGCTTCTAAGGTTTATAATTTAGAGGGGTATTCTTGGCAAGATAGCGAATATTTGGCTAAAAAATGCTCCCCTTACGATAAACCTATGAATATTTACGAAGTTAATTTGGCTTCGTGGAAAAAACATTTAGACGGCGGTTATTATACTTACGTAGAACTTGCCGACGAATTAGTTAAATACGTAGTTGATATGGGATATACTCACGTGGAATTTATGCCTGTTAGTGAGTATCCTTTTGATGGGTCCTGGGGGTATCAAGTCACTGGTTATTATTCGGTGACTTCAAGGTTTGGTACACCTAAGGACTTTATGTATTTAGTGGATAGTTTCCATAAAAACGATATAGGCGTTATCGTTGACTGGGTGCCTGCGCATTTCCCTAAAGACCAACACGGGCTTTATGAGTTTGACGGAACACCTACTTACGAAAATCAACGTTGGGATAGAAAAGAGCACAAAACGTGGGGAACACGTATTTTCGATTGGGGAAGAAATGAAATTCAAAGTTTCCTTGTTTCTAACGCAGTATTTTTGATGGATAAATTCCATATTGACGGTTTAAGGGTAGATGCCGTTGCATCAATGCTATACCTTGATTATGACAAAAAGCAAGGGGAGTGGACGCCTAACGAACAAGGCGGAAACTATGACTTGCAAGCAATAGAATTTTTTAAGAAATTAAATACGGTGATTTTTGGTAAATTTCCAAGCGCATTAATGATTGCCGAAGAATCAACCGCATTCCCAATGATTACGAAGCCCGTCAGCGTTGGCGGTTTAGGTTTTAACTTTAAGTGGAATATGGGGTGGATGAACGACGTTTTATCGTACATGCAATGCGACCCGTACTTTAGAAGTGGTAATCACGATAAAATGACTTTTTCTATGTACTATGCGTTTAGCGAAAACTTCGTGCTTCCAATATCTCACGACGAAGTGGTTCACGGCAAAAAATCTCTTTTAGATAAAATGCCGGGCGAAATCCCCGTAAAATTTAGTTCACTACGTGCCTTTTTATCTTACATGTTCGCACACCCTGGTAAAAAACTTTCTTTTATGGGCAACGAATTCGGGCAGTTTAAGGAGTGGAACTACAAAGAAGGGCTAGAGTTTTTTATGACTAAATACGAATTACATAAAAAACTGTCAGATTTTAATAGGGCGCTGAATAGAATATACAAGGAAACGCCTGCCCTTTACGAGATTGAAGATTCTTGGGACGGGTTTACTTGGATATCCCCAGATGAGAGAGATAACAACGTAATCTCTTTTGAGAGAAAAGATAAATTGGGCAATATTTTGGCGGTTATATCTAACTTCTCGGGAAAAGATTACTATAAATATAGGTTGGGTTTACCAAAAGGTACGTATAAAATTGTGCTTAACTCGGACGATAGAAAGTTTGGCGGAAACGGAACCTTAAAAGGCAAAACCTTCAAGACGGCTAAAAAACCTGCTCACGGCAGGGAAAATTCTATTTTAATAGATTTACCGAAGTTTACTTCGATTTACTTTATAAAGTGTGATTAACGACGAAAACGTTTAAGGAGATTATATATGATTAGGAAGAAAAAATG
>CAJMCT010000123.1 GCA_905211955.1 uncultured Eubacteriales bacterium
AAATCTACCATCAAAGGTTTCATAATTTTCCCCCAAAGTTTTCTTTTATACTATGCGAAAATTTAACCTTTTGTTAAAAACAAAAACCGCACCCATAGGTACGGTTTTAATTTTATTTTGTTTTAATAGTCTTTGGTCCAACCTGATAAACACTTAACGTAAATTTTTACGTCTTTGTTAGAAAAGGTGTACATATTGAAAATGGTTGCCCCCTGCTCGCCTGCGTTTACGAATTTAACTTCTTTACCATCTTTAATATAATACCAATAATCAAAGTAAAACTCGTCGGTAAGTAGTGTGGGGTTTTCCAAAGTGATTGACGTGCCGTATTTAACTTTTTCAATCTTAAACTCGTTAAGTCCGTTATAGGTACATTGAACGTTTTCTTGCTTTCCAGTTGCGGGATTAAACGTCACGCAAGACAAAACTAAACTTACGTTATAGTGTTCGGTAAAGTAGTTTGCCTTATAAACTTTATCACCCGTACTTCCCGTTTTAATACTTACAAAAGACTCCATACCATCTATGCCTGTTCCCGACCAACCTACAAACGAATATCCTTGTTTTGTCGGGGCTAAAAGATTTACGGCGCTTCCGCTTGTTTTGTAATAAAATGGATTACTTACACTCATACTTCCGCCGTCTAAGTCATACTTGATAGCATAAGCGCCGTCTGGCACCCACGTCGCCTTAAAAGTGACAGAAGATCTAAACGTAAACTCGTCGCCTTCATTTATAATATTTAATTGATCGCCCGATACGTATACCCAACAGTTAAGCGTATGCCCTTCTTTTTCTGCGGTAGGGAATTTAATCTTTTCCCCAACGTCAATCATTTGAGTTCTATGGGATAACACGCCACCGCCCGCATCGAAAGTAATTTCATAAGCGCCGTTATCAGTACCGCAAGCAGTAAAGATTGAGCCAAACGAAATTAACGTTATTAGGGATATAAGTATGGCAAAAAATCTTCTAATTTTCATAAGTAAAATTATACCTTCTATCTTTTAGTTTGTCAACCTTTATTCACACACCGTATTTAGATATTATTTTAAGAAGCGCTCCTAAACCGTCGCTTATTTTAGACTTGGTTTCTTTGTCCACACCAAAGTTTTCCGCACGGTATACGCTTGCTTTAAGTTCTCCCACTTGCTTTTGATCGGTAGAAGATAAATTATAATACTCTAAACGGCTTAAAATGTTTTTCACGTGTGTAAAGTCTATGCCGTCACTGTCTTTTTTGGGGTTTTCATCAATATTGCTAAAAGGCTCGCCAACGGTTTTTATACTCTCTACCTTTTTTTCCCTACTAAACTGTATGGGGGCTTGTCCACCTATCCTTTGTTCGTTTATAACTTCTGGTGCAGATATGCGCCTATCTATATCTTTAATAAGAGTTTTTTCGCTTTTTCTTACCCGCGCAAAGTTTTCGGGAAGCATGGATAAAAACAAATAAAAAAGCAAGATTATCGCTGTGTTAAACAGTATATGAAAAATTATTCCACCTGCGTCTACGTGCGATAAAAATATTATGCCCGTCTCTAAAAGCAATAAACTTATAGAAAGAATTAAGTATGCCCTTTTTATCGATTTGCTTCTTATTCTTCGCGATAGCAAAGAGATAAAAAAGCAAACGGTAAATATTACAAAAATACCGCCTAAGAAAATATAAAACGTTCCGTCCGTTCCCACGTCTTTAATAAACGAACGAAAAAAAGCCAATACAAAGTTTCCCATGCCCTTAATTTTACATTAAGTAAGGCAGGTTAATAAGGAAATATTTATCGCATTATATACTTTTTAGTCGATTGCCACCGTTTCGCCAGTAAGTAAACTTATTAAGTATAAATCGCTAACTTTAACTTTAAGCACCTTTTCCACCGCGTACGCATAAAGTTTTAGTTGCTTTTTATACTTTTCTTTTAGAACGTCTTTAGGAAGTGCCGAATACTTATAGTCGACGATTTGAACGGTATTATCTCCAATAGCCAAAAGGTCGATTTTGCCTTGTACTAAAACTTCGGTTTTTGAATCACTATCAAACAAAAGTTTTGCAGGTACGTTCGCCAAAAAACTTTTTTCTCTATAAAGAGTTTTTCCTTTAAGTTTATCAAACGCACCGCCACGTATAGCCTTTTCAATTTTGTCCAAGTTGACAAGGGCTATTTCTTCTTTGGTTAAATCGCCCCTTTCAACCATTTCATCTACGGCAATAGGCAAACTTAAACCTTTTTCAAAGTCGTAGTGTTCTAAAATCTTGTGTGCGATAGTTCCCGCGAGCGCCGAAGTTTTTGTTTCGCCTTCAGTTTCGTCAAAGCGGATAACTTCTTTATATTCTTTTTCTAAGCCTTGATTTACCGCCGTCACCGTAGTTTTGATAGGCAACGTGGTGTCTATCGCGAAGGGATAATCGAAAGAAAAGTCTTTTTTAAGCCTTTCGGTTAAAACGGTGTTTTCTTCGTCTATCAAAACTTTTCTTCTATCCCTCGTTTCGTTTATAAAGTTAAATTCGTTTTCTTTATGTACGGTCACGTCAAAACTTAAAGGAACGTAGTGTAAGAACTTGCTTGCGCCAAAAAACACGTCGTTTCTATCGTCTTTATCGCTTACAAAACTTAGGTGCAAAGAATATCTTGCCCTTGTTAGCGCAACGTAAAACAGTCTTAGTTCTTCTTTAATAAGGTTTAGTTTTGCCTTTTGTTTTAAGTATCCGCGATATATCGTGCTTTTATAAGTCTTATTTTCGTCGTCGTAATCTCTTATCGCAAAACCAGACTCTCTATCCGTTAAAATCTCTTTGGATAGGTCTTGCTTATTAATATTTCTTTCTAATCCGCAAACTATTACCACGGGGAATTCTAAACCTTTAGATGCGTGAATAGTCATAACCTTAACCGAAGTATCTTCTTCTCCGCCACCCTTATAACTAAATAGGTCGGGGTTGACTTTGATAAGGTTTAGAAACTCTTTAATCGTATAGTTTTTATCACCGCTTTTTGCAACCGATATAAAAAACCTTAACCCGCCCACTTTTTTCTTGCCGTTTTGGGTTGCGTATAAGTATTCTTCTAAGGCTTTATCCTCAACAACCTTTTCAAGAAGTTCTTTTGCCGGCAAAAAGTCCGCAAGTTCTCTTAAATAGTCAATATAGTCGCAAAACTCTTTGACTTTTTTAGAAATGGCAAAATCTTTGTCTTTAACGTATTCCACCGCTTGATAAAAGGTTAAATCTCTCTTATCCCCCTCTACCGTACCATAAAACTCTCTTTGAATAGTCAAAAGTTCTTCTTCCGAAAACGAACCTATCGGGCTTTTCATTACTGTAGCGAGCGGAACGTCGTTATAAAA
>CAJMCT010000124.1 GCA_905211955.1 uncultured Eubacteriales bacterium
ATAATATTATTTATATAAGTAGTCAAGTATTTTTGACACTTTTACCCTATTTTAACTGATAATTTTACACGTTTTGCATGTTTTTTACCCATTAAAAAAAGGACGGAAAACCGTCCTTTTTTAATTTTTTCTTTTTATTAGAAAGAATAACCAGTTAAAGCATAATATGCCATATTGTCTTGACGAACGTCTAATCTGCCAAAGCATGCGCAAACGGGAACGTCAGAGATAATATGCAATGCATATTGACCGAAAGGTATTTGATATTTTTCTTTACCGATCGGGAAGTCTAATCTTAAACAAGTAGTTCTTTCAGCGGGTAAATCGATAGTGATTTTATCGTATGGATCTTTGTCTTCAAATAAAACCTTGATGCGAATATGTGCGTCTTCTTTACCAACGTTGGTAATCATAAGCGCTTCGTGTCCTAAAAAGTTGGGGTTGTCGCCATGAGGGGGCAAATCTCCGTCACAGAATACCCAGTTCTTCTTTCCGTTAATTCCAGTATCCATTTTTATATTCTCCTTATCAAATTATTTTACGTAGTTGAATAATTCTTCTTCGAATTCGGGGCAAAGGGGTTCTGCACCGTTTTCGGTAATAACGTAGCAAGTTTCTACTCTTAAACCGTTAAGAGTGGGGTGACCAAAGAAACTTACGTCTACGTTGATTATCATGTTCTTTTCTAGGGGTACGTCTCCGTTAGGTCCAAAGAAAGGAGCTTCTGCTTCCATTAAGCCCATGGTGTGTGCAAAAGGACATACTAAATATTTAAGATATCCGCCCTTGTCGTAAAGTTCACGGCCTACCTTGTCGATTTCAATACCGGTGTTGCCGGGCTTTAACATGCTCTTGGTAAGTTTCATAACTTCGATCATGTCGATAAGGCATTTTCTTTGTTCGGGAGTGTATTCACCGCTAACGGGGATAGTGTGTCCGAAAGTACCTGCATAACCGTTAATTCTGGGTGCGATACCAAGCATAACCATTTCGCCGTTCTTTAATTCCTTATTGGTTGCAGTGGGAACTACTGCGTTAGAACGAATACCGCTACCAACGATAGTTCTATAAGCAAAACTGTCTGCACCGTTTGCACGGCAAACTGCTTCACCAGCGGCAGCAACTTCGTATTCTTTTGCGCCTTCTTTTACCTTTTCAGCCATTGCTTTATAAGCCTTGCATGCTAAAACGGTTGCCTTTCTTGCTTGTTCAACTTCCCAATCACTCTTAACGTATCTAAACTTTAAGTAGTCTTCGGTGATGTCTACAATATCGCAACCTTCAAAGCCTTTAACCAAGTCTTCGTGTACTGCGTAAGGCATATCGGTAGTACCAACTAAACCGATTTTTCTTACGGGGAATTTTGCGTTGAGTTCAGCAAAAAGATCAGCAAAACTAATAATGGTTGCCAAAGGATATTCTTCATCGGGAACCATGAATACGGGGAAGCATCTAACGTCGGTGATTGCCGAGTCTTGCTTTGCAAAGGGTTCGCTTTCAGGTCCGCCTAAAAGCATGGTCGTTCCGTCTCTACCAACTAAAACTGCGCCCTTTTCAAATTGACCGCACCAACCGGTAAGATACCAGCCGTTTGCCACGTTTAATTCGTCGAAATAAATGATTGCGACGTCAACGTCTTTTTCGTTAAGTAATTTAACGACTTTTGCTACTCTGTTTTCAGTTTCTTGTTTGTTGTAATAAGCCATAGTTTTTCTCCTATCTTATATTTTTAAATTTATCAATTACGCTTGCCATTCAAAATCGTCTAACGGGAACATCGGACGATTGATTTTGGTAAGCCCTAATCTTTTAAGTTCTACGCAACTTGCCCCATCTGACAAAGCAAAAAGTTCTCTATCCGCAAAGGGCTTTAATTCTGTGAATAAATATCCTAACTTTACTACTACTATTTGATAACTTAATAAGTCTACGTTAGCCTTATCAAAGTTGCCTTTTTCTATAAACGCGCTTCTCATTTCGGTAAATACCGCGTCTACGTTGCCAATCGTAAAGGTTAAACTTCTACCTATAATTTCTTTAGTCCAACCAAGTATTTCGCCGTGCGATTTAATAACCGCTTTAACACCGAATTTTTCTAAGTAAACTTCTTCTCCGTCTTTTTTATCAAAGTTATCGTTAACTAAATCAAAATCGGTAATACCTGCAACGCAAGTCTTTTTATCAGGGTTTTTCTTTAAGAAAATCTCTAAAATTTCCGTTCTATCCCCTTCTGCACCTGCGGTGGTGTTGTCGCCACTATCGGTAATAAATATTCTATTTTCTTTTCCTGCTATCGCTCTATCAATACACTCTTCGGGAAGTTCGGCTTCAATCTTAAACTTATAGTCAAATCTCGTTGCCCAAAGTTTGTTTGCTAAATCTTTTGCAACCTTTTCAGCCTTTTCTTTGGTGGTTGCGCAAACTACCGTAGATGCCGAAGTGTTTTTAGCGTCTATCCAACAGTGCCCTAAGAATAGGTTTGCGGAAAGCACGTCTTCTTCTTTTTCGTACTCTCTCGTTAACGCAATAAGCGATTTTAAGGGTTCTTCACCCGTTAAAAGAGTATCGTTTTTAAGTAAGAAAGGTACGCGTTGTACGTAAAGGTGTGGCTTAATGCCGTTGTTTAGCGCATAAACTAACGCGTTTGCAGCCCTTAATTGCGCATCTTCTTGGTCTACGTGCGGAACAGTCTTAAATCCGCAGTCAATGTTTGGATAGTCGCCAAGTTCGTCGGTAATATTTGCGTGTGCATCCATAGAGACGGCAATTACACAATCTTTGGAAACTACCTTTCTTATATCTTTTAAAAGATATAATTCACCACTTCCGATTTCATCTACTTCCATACTGCCGTGGAAGAATATGTAAACGCCTACTGCATCACTGTTTGCTTTAACAGTTTCCATGATTTGTTCTTCGTAGTACATATAGATGTCTTTTTCTACCGTAGCACTAGGTAGCGCCACCGCGTAGATTGCAGGAACAACCGTATACCCATTTTTCTCAAACACGTCTTTCACAACGAGTTTTTTGAAAATATCGTCACCCTTAAAATATTCAAAGTCGTATTTCTTGGGGTGAAGTTTTGCTTTACTATTAGATTCACATTGAAAAGATGCAACGATAATTTTTTTCATATTCTACGCCCTTCCTTTTCCTACATTGTACCATAAACCGTTATTTTTTCAAGGTATAAAATCAAACAAAAATAGTAAAAAATATAACTAATTTATTTTTAGTTGATTTTATGCTTTTTTTGTGTTAAAATTTAGGATATGAAAAGAT
>CAJMCT010000125.1 GCA_905211955.1 uncultured Eubacteriales bacterium
TGGTATTCCGCGCTGACGAACGCGCTGGTCGCGTTCGCGAACGAGTCCAACAAGCTCGTGACCGGCTCGGTCAAGCTGAAGCTCTACAAGGGCAACATCATCCCCGCCGGCATGACCAGCCCCTACTCGCTGTATTCCGAAGAAATCGCAACCTTTGGCGAAAGCGATTACAATCAAAAAGACGCTGATGGCTTTATTAACCTATTCGGGCTTCCTATAACTGTTGCCGCTATGGTTGAAAAGGCAAACAAAAAATAAAAAAACAAAATAACGGTCTTGTCCTGCCCTTGCAGGACAAAACTTTTTTTTAAGGTAGAGATTATGAAGAAGATGTGGGCAGGAAGAACTGACGGAAAAACCAATAAAATTGCGGACGATTTCAATTCTTCCATAGCATTTGATCAAAAAATGTTCTTTGAAGATATTAAAGGCAGTATGGCACACGCCACAATGCTTGGCGCAAAGAACATTATATCCGAAGAAGAAATGCAAACTCTTTTGCTTGGACTTGAAGGCATATTAGAAGACTTGGAAAGCGGTAGGCTTGAAATAAACCCTGATGCCGAAGATATTCATATGTTTATAGAACAAGTTTTAACCGAAAGGGTTGGCGACGTTGGTAAAAAACTTCACACTGCAAGAAGTAGAAACGACCAAGTTGCTTTGGACTTTAAACTTTATTTAAGAACGGAAATCGGCTTAGTTATAAAAAAGATTAAGGCGGTGGCAACTGCACTAACCTTAAAAGCCGAAGAATATAAGAGCGCAATTATGCCGGGATACACCCACCTGCAACGCGCACAACCCATAACGTTTGGGCATCAACTTATGGCTTACGTTATGATGCTACTTCGCGATATAGATAGATTTAACGACTGCAAAAAACGTCTAAACGAAAGCCCTATTGGAAGTTGCGCTTTGGCAGGCACAACCTTTAACACTGATAGGGAAATGGAAGCAAAACTTTTAAAGTTTGACGGCGTGACTAAAAACAGTATAGACGGTGTTTCCGACCGTGACTTTGCCGTTGAGTTTTTAAGTTCGGCAAGCATTTTAATGATGCACCTATCTCGTTTATCGGAAGAAATTATTCTTTGGTCTTCGTGGGAATTTAAGTTTATAGAACTATCTGACGAATTTACAACGGGCTCGTCTATTATGCCACAAAAGAAAAACTCTGACATGGCGGAACTCGTTCGTGGTAAAACGGGTAGGGTATACGGCGACCTTATGGGAACACTTACAATGCTTAAAGGCTTGCCCCTTGCTTATAACAAAGATATGCAAGAAGATAAAGAAAGCGTTTTCGATGCGTTAGAAACAATCAAAATGTGCTTAGACGTATACGCGCCCATGGTATCTTCAATGAAAGCGTTTACCGAAAACATGAAAAAAGCGGCAAAGGGCGGATTTATAAACGCAACCGACCTTGCTGATTACCTAACCAAAAAGGGTATGCCGTTTAGATCAGCTTATAAAATCGTTGGCGAAATCGTTGCTTACTGCATAAAGTCAAACAAGGTTTTAGAAGACTTAAGTTTAGACGAGTACAAAACTTTTAGCGAAGTTTTTGAACAAGATTTATATAAAGAAATCGACCTTGAAACTTGCGTTAATAAGCGCATAAGCCTTGGCGGAACAAGTGTTAAGTCGGTAGAATCGCAAATCTCTTTCGCAAAGGAAAAACTTGAAAATGTATAAGGTGTTTATAGACGGAAGTGCCGGCACTACGGGACTTAAAATCGTTGAAAGATTAAGCGGTAGACAGGATATAACCTTAATTACACTTCCCGAAAATTTAAGAAAAGACTATGGCGCTAGAAAAGAGTGTTTAAATAGTTGTGACGTTGCGTTTTTGTGTCTTCCCGATACCGCTTCTATAGAAGCCGTTTCTATGATAGAAAACCCGCTCGTAAAGGTAATAGATACTTCTACTGCGCATAGAACGAAAAACGATTGGGCATATGGCTTTTCGGAACTTAAAGGGTTTAAGGAGAAAATAGAAAAGTCAAATAAAATTGCAAACCCCGGCTGTCACGCAAGCGGTGTAATATCACTAATTAAACCGCTTATAGATAACTCTCTTATCAATAAAGATATTTGCCTTTCGTGTTTTTCGCTTACCGGCTATACGGGTGGCGGAAAGAAAATGATAGCAGAGTACGAAGGGGATAAGCCTTTCCTTTATAACGCGCCCCGTCAATACGCATTAGGCCAATCGCATAAACACTTGCCCGAAATAGAAAAGGTTTGTTCACTTTCTACTTCGCCGTGTTTTTGCCCGATAGTATCCGACTTTGACTGCGGTATGCAAGTGACTATCCCCATTTTTAGAAAAGACCTTACTTGCAAGGTTGAAACCTTAAAAGAGTGTTATAAAGATTACTATAAGGGTGGTTTGGTTTATTATAGTGAAGAAACTGAAAACGGATTTATATCCGCTCTATCGTTTAGCGGAAAAGATAGTTTAGCCGTTTCGGTTTTTGGAAATGAAGATAGAATTTTACTCGTTTCGAGATTTGATAATTTAGGCAAAGGCGCAAGCGGTGCGGCTATTCAAAATATGAATATCGCGTTAGGAATAGAAGAAACTAAGGGACTTGTTTTATAGGAGTTAATATGGAAAACATAAAAATTATAAATGGCGGTGTGTGTGCCGCAAAAGGTTTTACGGCAAGCGGTGTTCACTGCGGTATAAGAAAAAATCGTTCTAAAAGAGATTTAGGTCTTATCATGAGCGAAACTCTTTGCGACGTATCCGCCGTTTACACCACTAACTTAGTAAAAGGCGCACCCCTTTTGGTGACTAAAGAAAATATAAGCGACGGCAAAGCCCAAGCCATAATTTGCAATAGCGGAAACGCAAACACTTGCAATGCAAACGGCATAGAGATTGCCCAAAAAACTTGCGAACTTTTAGCCAAAAACCTAAATATCGATAAAGAAAACGTGGTGGTTGCATCAACCGGTGTTATCGGTCAACAAATGACTATGGACCCCTTTATTAAAGGAATACCCGAACTTGTTAAAAGTTTAGGTAAAGAAAATAATCCTTTAGTTGCTGAAGCAATTATGACTACCGACACAGTTATGAAAGAAATAGCGGTAGAGTTTACCGTAGGCGGTAAAACCTGTAAAATCGGCGGTGTAGCAAAGGGTAGCGGTATGATTCACCCAAACCTTGCAACCATGTTAGTTTTCATTACCACCGACTGTGCAATATCAAACGAAATGTTATCAAAAGCGTTAAAGACGGACGTTCAAACCACCTTTAATATGGTTA
>CAJMCT010000126.1 GCA_905211955.1 uncultured Eubacteriales bacterium
TTTTGTTATAAAACTTAAATTTACACCGTTATGTCTGAGATAATGAATATCAAAACCCCTATCTAAAAGCAATGAAAATGATAAACATCCGTTATCAACTTCAATAACGTGTTCTCCACCCGCTTTCCCATCGCAATACATAAGTTTTCTAACGGAAATTAGTTGTTCTTTATTATTTACTTTTCCCTTCATAATTAGTCCTGTTTACTTGGCAAGCATTCAATTAATACTGCCTTAGTATCGCTTTTAATTTTAAACTTTCCACCTGCTACGTAAGGCAAATAAAAATAGTCTCCGGTCTTAATATCTTTAACGTAATCTTCCCCTATTATTTGCGCATCACCTTCTAGGCAGATATATACGGACGGTGCAAAATCCATAACGAAACTTCCACCATTTTTAACGATATGTCTAACTTCTGAAAAACAAGGCGTATCGTCGTAATCAATCAATACTTCCTTTTCATAAGTTTCGGTATCTACAACTTTTTTAGGGCAAACTTTTGCGTATGCTTTTGCTTGGTCACCGTAGATATCATAGTTAATAGCGTCAAGTGCAACGTCTTTTTCTAAGCCTATGTATTCTTCATTATAACTTATGTGATAATCGCCACACCAACGTTCAGGTTGAATAGTAAAATCGGTAGGTTCTTGAACTTCAATTATAGTGCATCCAGCACCAATTGCGTGAATTAAACCCGCCTTAATTAACCAAATATCCCCAACGTTTACGTCAACACCTTGCAAAAGGCTTCCCATAATATCTTTTTCAACTTCACTCTTTTCTTCTAAAAGAGATAATTGTTCTTTGGTGATTTTATCCTTAAAACCAAAATACAACTTTGCCCCTGGGCGCTTTGCTACGACAAGCCATGCTTCGGTTTTTCCGTATTCAGAATTAAAATATTTTCTTGAAAAATCTTTTGTGGGATGAACTTGGAAAGGAAGCCTAACCGCACTATCTAAAAACTTAACTAAACAGTCGTACTTTCTATTCCCTAAAAGTTCTTGCTTATAGTCGTTAAGTAAATCGTCAAAGAAAATATTAGTTCCTTTAATTACCGAAACGCCGTCTCTTTCACCAAAATACTTGGGATTTATAGCCTTAACTTTGCTAGCAACCCATTCTTCTGGGAACATATTATCAGTTCCATCGTCATATCCGTCGTTAAAAAATGCTTTATAAGGCATTCCACCCTTATAAATTCTATAAACACGGTTCCTTTCAAAGAAAATAGGCTCTCTAACAAGTTTTTTTACATCCTTCATAACTTTACCGCCCCCAAGAATTGCGTGGTCTCAGCGCCCGCTTTATTGGCTTTTACAAGAGCGCTTTCAACGTTTTCCTTTGTAAACGCCTTGCCTTCCATGTTTGCTAAAAGCGTGCCAAAAAAAGCATCTCCCGCACCAGTGGTATCAACCGGTTTTACTTTTTCAGTAGGAACGATGCCGTGCATACCGTTTACATAGTAAAAACTACCCTTGCTACCCAAGGAAACAACAACTAAAGTATCTTTTCTATAAATACTTTCGACCGCAAGACAAACGTCTTCAATACCGGTATAATCTTTTAATTCATCATCACTAAACTTGATAATATCAGCGGAGTCAACAAATGGTTTATACGCTTTTACCGCTGAATTAAAATCGTCATAAATATCCATACGGAAATTTAAGTCGAAACTTAATAATTTTCCTGCTTTTTTAGTCTTTTTTGCGATAGTTTTCGCTAATTTTTGGCCACTCTTTTCCGAAAGCATCAAAGATCCTAAATGCACGATTGACAAACTTTCGTCGTTAAAATCTATAGAGCCGACATCAATATTGAAGTCGGCTGTATCGTGCCTATAAAAAGAAAAATCTCTTTCACCATTATCTAACGTGACAAACGCAAGAGTGGTGTTTCTTACTGGATCTTTTTGAATAATTAAGTTATCAAGATTTGCTTTTTCGGCTTCTTTTACCAAGAAGTTCCCGATTGTATCAGCACCAACTCTACCTAAAAAGCCAACTTTAGCACCTGCATTTTTTGCATTTACCGCAACGTTAAACGGAGCACCGCCACAGTGTGCGTCAAAAATCATGCTTCCGTTAGATGAATTGCCGATCATATCGGCAAGTATTTCGCCAATTGATAATATCATAATTAGTCCTTATTTTTAGTCTTTTATTTTTAATACTCTGCCAGTTAAACTTGTGCCATAACCAAAAGGTTTAACTTTTAACTTGCCTTTTTTAATCTCTGCTTTAGAATTATCGTCAAGCCAAACACCCTTCTTGATTCCGAGTTCTTCAGGAAGATCTACAAATCTATCGTTAGCACCGTAAGCGACGTTAGTGTCGGAAGACATTTGAACTTCTTTTATATAGAGATATCTTTGATCTCCCGCTTCTAATAGTAAGCAGTCTTTAGAAAGTTCTTTACCGCCGTGAACGTCATAGATAAAGTTTTTATTTTTCTTCATCCAAATACCGATTAATTCAAAAATACCCCTA
The DNA here is from genome assembly GCA_905211955.1 of uncultured Eubacteriales bacterium. Classification (GTDB taxonomy): domain Bacteria; phylum Bacillota; class Clostridia; order Christensenellales; family Borkfalkiaceae; genus UBA1259. Next base: position 2,496 of record CAJMCT010000126.1, read on the forward strand.
TCTATAAGTCTTACTTCACCGTTAGGCATAGGGCCGATATTTAAGTTAAAGTTGCATTTATTCATACGGCATTCAACAAGGTTTTCGATAAGCGAGGTGACTGATTTATAGTTAATATCAGGCATCGCAACACCCCAGTGATCGTTTAATACTTGAGACATTTCGCCCGTTCTGTATCTACTTGTAGTATCGGTCGGGAATGTGTGTCCCCTTTCAAAAGTGACACTGTCAATTTGTGGGTGACCAATTTCACCAAGTCTTTGAAGACCGGTGTTGTTCATTATAATACATTCGGGTTGATATTTTCTAATGGTAGCGTAAAGTCTATCTTCTTGCCAATCGTCGTTAATGTGGCTTGCGTCCCAAATGCCGTCAAACCATAAACCACCTATTTTGCCGTAGTTGGTACAAAGAATTTCAACACTCTTGATAAGATAATCAATATAAGACGGGAAATTCGTATAGTAATCGGGGTGATGCCAATCTAAAAGAGTGTGGTAAAAGAACGGAACGATTCCGTTTTTATTACATTCATCGACAAACTCTTTGATAAGGTCTCTACCACAAGCAGAGTGCGGTGCATCGTACTCGTTAAGACCTTTTGTATCATAAAGAGAAAAACCTTCATGGTGACGTGTGGTAATAGTGATGTATTTGCAACCTGCGCTCTTTGCAGTTT
>CAJMCT010000127.1 GCA_905211955.1 uncultured Eubacteriales bacterium
TTCTATTATCAAAAGTTGCCCGATATGCTTTCGCGGCGTGAAAACTTATCGGGCGGTATGCCAGACAAGAATAATACGAACCTTGCAAAAACGCCGATATTTATGCGCTTTTTTGCAAATTCTCGGATGGTGTACATACAGTACTACCGTCCTCGCCTTTGCAACAAATCATCAAAAATATCGGCGTTTTTGTTGCATGCAAGTCTAACGTAGTGTTTTTAGACTAAGACAAGGCGCGCGAACGGGCTAATACTGTCCGTATAACCCGTGAGCGCAACACAGTATTAGTCAAAAACACGACGTTAGACCACGGTTCGCATTATTCTTGTCTGGCATTCCGTACTCGAAATACTTTTTAATGGTATTGAACTTTTATTTACCCATCTTCAAATAAATGTTTTTAATTGCTTCAAGACCTGCTTTTTCGCCGTTCTCTACCGCCTTGCTATACATTTCGATTGCTTTCTTGTAATCTTTTCGCACGCCGAAACCGTTTTCATAACAGATTCCGAGATTGTAATACGCAACGCCCGAATTGCACTTTTCGGCAGCAGTCTTAAAGCATTTTACCGCTTCTTTTTTATCTTCTTTTACGCCGTTGCCTTGCAAATAACAAAGTCCAATATTGATAATCGCTTCTTTCTCGCCGAGATTGTATGCGTCGGTAAACAAATAAAAGGCTTTTTTATAAGCCGCTTTGGTTTTGACGGTGTAGTAGTAATAAAGTCCCACTTGCAGACACGCCGACGGATTTTCGCCTTTAACGCTTTGTTTCAGCCAATGAAGCGCCGTTTCCCTGTCGGCGGTCACGCCGTAATAACCGCAAGCATACGCCATACCGAGATTATATTGCGCGGCGGCGTTGCCGAGCTTGGCGGCTCGTTTGAAAAGTTTCAAAGCGGTTTTCTCGTCCTTTTCGAGTCCTAATTCGTCGCCGAGATACGCTTCCGCCATTCGTTCGATTGCGTCCGGAAAGTCCATTTCCATTGCCATCTGATAATAGAACAGCGCATTTTTGTAATCGGCTTTTTTGGTTTCGTAAATCGTCGCCATACACCAATAAACGCCGACATAATCCAAATCGCACTGCGCAAAACAATCGAGCGCGTCGTCATAACGTCCTTTATTATAGTAGTAATACCCCAAATCAAGCAATGCGTCGTCCTGACAAAGGTTCGCCGCCTTTTTGAGATAATGAATATACTTTTTTTCGTCGGGCTCAACGTCGTACAAGCCTTCTTCGTATATGCGGGCTTGCATATAAAGGCTTTCCGGATCATTGTGTTTCACGCCGTCCGCAAGATATTTTAAGCCTTTTTCATAGTCGTGCGGAACAAACCTGTCGTTCAGATATACATACGCCAAATCGAAATTAAGCGAGTATTCGCCGAGGCTCAATCCCTTTTCGTACCACTCTATGGCTTTGGGAACGTCTTTCAGTTCTTCATTGTTTAAGTAGATAAAGCCTATCTTTTTTGCAATCTGAACGTCGCCGAGATAAAAAGCACGCTCGTAATATTTCAGCGCGTTTTTGACGTTTTCGATCTCGGAATCTTCAATCGGCGTATTGAAATAATACAAATCGCCGAGAGATCTTGCCGCTGCCGCGACACCCAAATCGGAAGCTTTGACGTAACACTCGATTGCTTTTTGAATATCGATTTTTACATAACCGGTTTCATAGCAAAATCCGAGACGGGCAAAGCACTCCGCTTCGCCTTTGTTTGAGCCTTCCGTATAAACGTCGAACGCTTTTTTGTATTGAGAGCGGTAGCCCCAAGTGTCGCCAAGAACAGTATATGCCAAAACGCCGTTGTCGACGGCTTTTTGATAGTAAATCGTTGCGGTTTTGAAATCGCCGTTATCGGAATATAAATCGCCGATAGAAACGTAGTACTTCGGCTTTTTTACGGCGAGCCTCTCGTATTTTTTTATTTTATCGTTTTCTGTATTATTCATAATTTGTTTTTTGTATCGTAACGGTTCGTGGTGAACGTTTTGCTGTTTACCTATAAAAAATGTTAATGATTACGGATAACCGCTCCGCTATCTATCTCAAAGGCAATCTTGCTGTCGGTTATCTTATATGCTACATTGTATTGATATCCCGTAACGGGAGCTTCCGAATAAATATCGGTTTTATTGAACAAACACAGACCTATGGAAAATTCTCCGTCTGCCTTATCGAAAAAACTGTTTTCTAAACTCAACACGGTTTCTTTTTTATAACTATAGTTTCCGTCTGACACCGTAAACGAATAATCGTCGTTTTCAAGATTTTCTATGCTTTGTAAAACCGCTCTGCTTCCATCATTCTTTGATATTATAAAACCCGCTTTATAATCTTCAAGACTTACAGTGACAGAGTTTATTCCGTAAGGAACGGTAAGAGAAACGGCGTCGAGTGGAAACTCCGAATCAAGATTTGAAATCGAAAAAGAACAAATCCTTTTTTCTTCGGGCGGCGTTGGTTGCGGCTTCTCTTCCGGTTTTTTACCGCAACCGACAAAAAGTAAAGACGTGAGTATCAATATAAACAATAAAGCAAGCGAAACTATATTTTTTCTCTTTAACATACTATATTTCTATCTCCTGTTAATTATAACGTTGCAAACGGTTTGGATTCTATCAGTTTGTAATCGTCGTCGTGCGTGTAAAACTGTTCCATAAGCCAATAAATACCATTGGCTTTCTTCCTGAGTTTCTTTGATAGCAATTCTCTCGTTATCGGCATTACCTGAAATATACTGATGTATTTATGCTCGGAAACGTAGCATTTTACGATTTTCGGCGTTTTGAATACTTCGGGCAGTAAAAGTACCGTTCCGCAATACTTCCCGTCAATTCCCATATCTATCGTATCGGAAACAGTAAGATTATCCTTTTCGTTAAAAGCATATTCGGCAGTTGCCCAAAGAAGCGAGTTTAACGATAGCCAGTCCGTCGGCGCGTCTTCGTCGTCCGAAGGATTACGAATATCGACGTCGGGCGAAATAAGCATCATATACTCGTTGCGGCGATTCGCCTTCCTTCCCCAACCAATTTCACGCTCGGGCATCAGATAATCGCTTGCGCCGATTGTACACAGTTTCCAAAACGGCATTTCGTCCGTAGGTTTGAAAACAAGCGTCGTTATCGGCTTCATATCCGTCGGCAGAACGTTCTTTT
>CAJMCT010000128.1 GCA_905211955.1 uncultured Eubacteriales bacterium
CGACCTATAAACTTTGGGAAGACACAGGCGCACTATCTAAGGACGTAGAAATATTTATTCAAGACGATTTTTATACGTTAGACTTTGGCGAGGATAAAGTTTTTACTATTTGGTCGGACTTAGAAAAATTAAAAAAAGAACTAATAACTTTTGCCCCCGAAGACGAAAAGCAAATTAAAAAGTTTTGCAAGTTGATAAAGCGTTTTGAAAAAATAGACGCACCCGTAAGCAAACCCGTAGATTTAATGAATATTTTCGACCTATTAAAAATAGGTTTAACTATGGCGGGAGATTACTATTATATTAACAAGACTTCTAAAATCTCTTGCGAAGAATACGCTAAAAAGTTTAAAAACCCATATATAAGACGATGGATAAGCGAGCATATGTCGTCAGGATATAACCTTATGAGTTTTTTATATATGCTTGCGCACGTCACCGTAAAAAACGGTGGTATACCTATGGGTGGTTCTAAAGCAATGGTGGATAGAATGCAAACTCGCTATCTATCGCTTGGTGGAGAAATTAGGTGCAACGCAGAAGTAGAAAGCGTTAATATACAGTCGGGCAAAGCCGAAAGCATAACTCTTAAAAACGGTGAAACTCTTTTTGCCAATTGGATAGTTTCCGCAACCCCTTCAGAACACACCTTAAAACAACTTTTAGGCGGAAAATATTACCTTAAAAAGATAGACGACCGTTTGCGTGATAGAGCGACTTATCCTATCTACACTTACACAACGGCAGTTTTTAAGATAAAAGGAGACCTAAAAGACAAACCGCTTTCACATAAAATTCACTTTGACGAGCCTATTACTCTTAACGAAGAGCATTACAGCGCGCTTTACCGCAACTATTCTTACGATAAAACTCTAAAAGTTCAAGACGGATACTCAATAGTTCAAGCAACTCTATCTAGAAACGACGATATGTACTTTTGGTGGAAAAAGGTAAAAGATAACGGAAATTATAAACAAACCAAAAAAGAAATAAGTGAAAAACTCGTTGAAGTTTTCCTTACTCGCTACCCTGAACTTAAAGACAAGGTAGAAGTTATAGACGTTTTAACTCCTTTAACCTATCAACGATACCTAAACGGAAGACACGGCTCTTTCCAAGGCTTCGTGCAAACGTATAAGGGAAAGGCCCTAATGCAAAAAGGCGAAATTAAAGGTCTTAAAAACTTTATTTTGTCGGGGCAGTGGATACTTAGAAGCGGTGGGCTTCCACCCGCGGCAATCACGGGCAAATTTGCCGCTCAAAGAATTTGTAAAAAGGATAAAGTCAAGTTTAAAACAAACTAAAACGTTATTTAAGGAGTTATTATGGAATTTGATAAACTTATTCGCGAAAGATATTCGGTAAGAAGTTTTTCTTCTCGTCCATTATCACAATCTGATATAGACGAGATTTTAAAAGCAGGGCACGTTGCCCCCACAGGTTGCAACTTTCAACCCCAAAGAATACTCGTTCTAAACAACGAAAACTCCATGGAAAAATTGCGCCCTTGCACCAAATACCACTTTAACGCACCGTCCGCGATGCTCGTTTGTTATAACGAAGACGAAAGTTGGACTAGACCTTACGACAACGAAAAATCGGCAAAAGTAGACGCGGTAATCGTGGCAACGCACATGCTCTTAAAAGCGCACGAAATAGGCGTTGGTTGTTGCTGGGTTATGCACTTTATTCCCGATATGATTAAACAAACTTTTAACCTTCCAAAAAACGTAATCCCTTCTGCTCTTTTAATCATGGGCTATCCGTCGGAAACGGCAAAGCCCTCTCATCTTCACGATAAATTTAGACCGCTTGAAGACGTAGTTTTCTACGATAAATTCTAATAATTTTAAGTTTTTTAAGGCTCGCAAACTTAGCGAGCCTTTTTCTTTTTTCATTTTTTGGGTTTTATAATTGAATATTTTATATTTTTATTCGTTTATTTTTGCATAAACATAGTGTTTTTGAATATTTTTTGAAAAAGTTTTGTAAAATATGCATTTTTTAATTGACAATATTTTGAATAAAGAATATAATCGCTATTGTAAATACGATTTAAGGAGAACTTCTCATGGAAAACAAAGAAATCAAAAAAGTAGTATTAGCATATTCTGGCGGTCTTGATACTTCAATCATTATCCCCTGGCTTAAAGAAAACTATAATAACTGCGAAGTAATAGCGGTAGCAGGCAACGTTGGTCAAGCGGACGAACTTGACGGATTAGAAGAAAAGGCGTTAAAGACTGGCGCTTCTAAACTTATCGTTTTAGACCTTACCGACGATTACGTTGATAACTATATTATTCCCACCATGAAGGCAGGCGCAACCTACGAAGAATATCTTTTAGGAACTAGCCACGCACGTCCTTGCATTGCAAAAGGTTTAGTAGACGTTGCAATTAAAGAAGGAGCAGATGCAATTTGCCACGGTTGTACGGGAAAAGGAAACGATCAAGTTCGTTTTGAACTTACCATTAAGCGTTTCGCACCTGATATGACTATTATCGCACCATGGCGTATTTGGGATATTAAATCTCGTGAAGAAGAAATCGATTATGCCGAAGCGCATAACGTACCCTTAAAAATCAATCGTGAAACCAACTATAGTAAAGACAAAAACTTGTGGCACTTATCCCACGAAGGTTTGGACTTAGAAGATACGGGCAACGAACCCCAATACGAAAAAGAAGGTTTCTTAGAAATGGGTGTTTCCCCGATAAAAGCACCCGACAAGCCCACCTACGTTGAAATCGAATTTGAAAAGGGCGCACCCGTTGCACTTAACGGCGAAAAGATGAGCGCTAAAAACATTATCCTTGCGCTTAACAAAATCGGTGGTGAAAACGGTATCGGTATTATCGATATAGTAGAAAACCGTTTGGTTGGTATGAAATGTCGTGGCGTATACGAAACCCCCGGTGGTGCAATCCTTTATAAAGCGCATAGCGTTTTAGAAACCCTTTGCCTTGACAAGTACACCATGCACGAAAAACAAAAACTTGCAGTCACCTTTGGTGAACTTGTGTATAACGGACAATGGTTTACGCCCTTGCGCGAAGCACTTTCTGCTTTCGTAGATAAGACCCAAGAAACCGTGACCGGTAAGGTTAAGTTAAAACTTTACAAAGGCAATATGATTAACGCGGGCGCTTGGAGTAAATATTCG
>CAJMCT010000129.1 GCA_905211955.1 uncultured Eubacteriales bacterium
AAGTATACTATTATACGACTTTTTTTTCAAGCGTTTTAACAGCCTATACGCAAAAATTATTTATTAAAAGGCTTAACCCGTTTACAATTTAAGGGTTTTTGTGTATAATATAAAAGGAAAAAATTGTAATTTAGACCAAAAAGGTTTTATATAAGGAGCAAACTTGAAATTAAAGACTAAAAAGACCGAAAACGCGGTGGACAAGAAAACCAATTCAAAAAGGCAGTTAGGTAAGGCTGTAAAGATAGAAAAACCCAAAAAAACCGTGTCAAAACAAAAAAAAGAAAACGTTAAAAAGGCAAATAAAGTCCTAAAACCACAAGTGGTAAAAACAAAAGCCAAAGTAAGCGCTAAAAAAACTACCCTAAAAGTACAAGCGGTAAATAAGGTAAAAGCGCAAAAGACATTAAAGGTAAGGTTTTTAGGTGGTGTTGGCGAAATCGGTAAAAACATGACCGTGTTAGAATACGGAAAAGATATTATCGTTATTGATGCAGGCATAACCTTCCCAGGTGATGATATGCCAGGGGTAGACGTGGTTATTCCAGACGATACCTTTTTAATTCAAAACAAAGACAAAATAAAAGGCATAGTAATCACCCACGGGCACGAAGACCATATAGGAAGTCTTCCTTATTTACTTAGGGATATTAAAGCGCCCGTCTTTGGCACTAAACTTACCTTAACTTTGATTGAAAACAAGATAAAAGAAAGTAAACTAAGTGACGTTAGCCTTAACTGTATAAAAGCAGGGGCAAGCATAAAACTCGGTTGTTTTAATATAGAGTTTATCAACGTAAACCACTCGATTGCAGGTGCGGTAGCGCTATCTATCACCACGCCCGTAGGCATAGTATTCCACTCGGGTGACTTTAAAATAGACTTTACACCCGTAAACGGCGAAACTACTAATTTAAGAAGAATATCCGAAATAGGAAAGCAAGGCGTTCTATTGATGATGGCGGACTCTACCAATATAGAAATAGAAGGCACTACTATGAGTGAGTCGGTTGTTAAAGACACCTTAGAACACGTTTTTGGTGATAACGCAAGTAGAAGACTGATTATCGCAACGTTTGCCTCTAACGTTCATAGGCTTCAACAAATTTTAGACTTGGCGGTAAAGTATAATAGGAAGGTCGCTTTCTCGGGAAGAAGTATGATAAATATCGCGGAGGCGGCGGCAAAGATAAAAGAGCTTTCTATCCCTGAAGGGCTTATCATAGACGTAGAAAAGACAAAAAGTTATAAAGACGAACAAGTGGTTATCGTTTCTACGGGAACGCAAGGCGAACCCATGAGCGCGTTAACGCGTATGGCTTCTGGGGAATTTAATAAGGTTATAATAGGAACTAACGATACGGTAGTAATCAGTGCGTCGGTAATCCCCGGAAACGAAAAGATGATTTATGGGGTTATAAATAACCTTTATAGACTAGGTGCGGAAGTTATATACGAGAGTTTAGAGCCTATTCACGTTTCGGGACACGCATGTAAAGGCGAACTAAGGGTATTACACTCTTTGGTAAAACCCAAATTCTTTATCCCCGTTCACGGCGAATATAGACACTTAAAAAAGCACGCAAACCTTGCTAAAAGTATGGGAATGAAGGATAGCAATATTCTAATATCCGAAATTGGCGACACGGTAGAACTTACCGAAAACACCATTAAGTTTGGCGAAAAATTCCCTGCAGGCTCTAAGTTTGTAGACGGTGTGGGTATAGATGGGCTTGACAGTTTAGTGCTTCGCGATAGAGTGCATTTGTCTGAAGACGGACTTATCGTTGTAGTCGTTGGAATAGACGGGCTATCGGGACAATTATCAAACATTAAAATAGTGGGTAAAGGTCTTGTGCTTACCGATAACTTTATAAAAGAAGCAAAAGCAAACGTGGAAAACGTGTTGTCGCAAACCGATTTAAGAAAGGTGCAAGACGAAGCCGAACTAAGCCAATTAGTTAGAAGAAGCATAAAGAACTATATATTTAAGGCGACCAAGAAAAACCCAATGATTTTACCTATAGTTTTGGCGGTGTAAGTTGAACGAACAAATTTATGCATTAAGACAAAAAGCCAAAGAAAACGGCGATCCTATACTTAGGGACGAATCTTTTTTAAGGCTAATAGAACTCACTAAAAAGTTAAAACCCAAACACATTTTAGAAGTGGGTGTAAACTGCGGAATATCTTCTATAGCGATGCTACTTTCTAGTAAAAACTCTAAACTTACGGGTATAGAGATTAACGAAGAAAAGGCAAGGGAAGCAAGCAAAAACTTTGAAGATTTAGGCGTTTCGGATAGGGCAAAGATTTTTATAGGCGACGCTTCCGAGATTATCCCAGTCCTTACGGGAAAATACGACCTTATCTTTTTAGACGGACCCAAGGGGCATTACTACGAATACGTAGAAAACCTATTAAGTGCGCTAAACGTTGGCGGAATACTTTTTGCCGACAACGTTCTATTTCGCGGATACGTGTCGGGCAAAACGAAAACGCCACATAGGTTTAACACTACTAAAAACAGTATGGAAAGGTTTTTGAATCGCATATGCGAAGATGAAAATCTAAAAACCGAAATTATAGATATAGAAGACGGAATAAGCATAACGGAAAAACTCAAATGAAAAAAATAGAATTATTATCGCCTGCAGGGGATATGAACAAACTAAAAACCGCTTTTCACTATGGCGCGGACGCGGTGTATATTGGCGGAAAGGCAATGAGCCTTCGTGCTTTGGCGGGAAATTTTACCGACGAAGAAATTTTAGAAGCCGTATCGTATGCACACGCACTAGGTAAAAAAGTTTACGTGACAGTCAATATTTTTTGCAAAAATCAAGACGTGGAAACGGCTGAAAAATATCTTAAATTTTTAGAACAAGCAAAGGTTGACGGAGCGATTATATCAGACCCCGGCTTAATAATGCTTGCAAGAGAAGTTGCACCTAATCTTTCTATAAACGTTTCTACCCAAGCAAACACTTTAAACTATAAAAGTGTAGAGTTTTGGAAAAATTTTGGCGCAAAGCGCATAATATTAGGGCGTGAACTATCCATTAAAGAAATTAAAGAAATCACTGAAAAAGTAGACGTAGAGATAGAAACTTTCGTTCACGGTGC
>CAJMCT010000130.1 GCA_905211955.1 uncultured Eubacteriales bacterium
CAGCCTTCATTTCAGCATATGATACACCGTTTACTTTCATATAGTGATCCTCAGCTTTTTCAAGGTTTCCTAAAAGCGACGTCCTTCCAATATGGATAACGCTATGGCAATCTTTGCAAACTGAAATTACGTCTTCTAATTTTTGTACCTTATTTTCTTCATCGTAAGACCATCTTTCGTGCGCGTCTAAATACTGTGTTTTCTTTCCACATATAGCGCATTTGCCACCGCTTTTTTCTTTCGCGTATTTTTTAATCATTTCCCACTCTTTTTTAGAGAGCATACTGCGAAGATTAGAATACCAGCACCCATCAGGCACAAGTTCAAAATTAAGTTTTCTATCCATTAAATTAGCACCTACTTTCGTGACAAGTAAAATAAATGATTTGGTATTCTTTTGAAAAAGATTTTAATAGGTTTAACGCACCCTCTATTTTGTCTTTATCCATATTCACAAACGGATCGTCTAAAATCATAAAGGGCTTCTCGTCATCAAACAAGACTTTAATAAGCGCAAAACGTTTGCAAACTTCAAACAAAGACTGATATCCTTGGCTATAATAATCGGTATCTTTACTACCAACGTCTTCCCTAACTAAAACGTCCATATTAACGTCTACTTCAAACTGCTTATTGAACTTTTCATCGATAAGTTTTGCGTATTCATTAAAACTTTCTTGCAAAGGAAGTCTAAATTTAGTCTTCATATTTTCATCGGCTTTTTTAAGCATATCTATAGTTTTTAATAAAGTATCGTACTCTGATTTCGCAACTTCTAATTTTTCGTTTAGTTCACTTCTTTTAATCTCAAAATCAACTACCGATTGGCTATATTCTTCAAGCCTTGATAAAGACGCGTTTTTATCGGATAAAGAACGGTTCACTAAAATTATATCTTCTCTCGCGCTATCTAAGTCTTGCTTAATTTCTTGAAGGTTATAATTTACAAATTCATCAGTTCCCAAATTTTCAGAAGATAGTTTTTTAAAGTTTTCGGTTTTCTGAACTATTTCGTTCTCCAATTTTACTAATTGCACATTAAGGTTTTTAAGTTGATTTAAAAAGCCTAAATAGTCGCTAGAATCAATCCTAAACCTATTAGCAAACTCAGTTAAATCATCGGTGTACTTATCAAGCAACTTTTGATTTTCTAAAATCTCATTTTTTGTCCTTAAAATTATTGGCAAAACACCGTCGTTTTGTTTTGCGTTAGACTTCTTAAAGGCGTAAACACCGCACAAAATTCCACCAACCACACCAATAACAGTAAGAGCAATAGATACACTAATGGGAAAGGAAGCAAAAAAGCCGATTACACCAACGATAAGAAGCACTGAAAATAACGCAAATAAGCAAACTGAAAGGGTTTTATTTTGTGGTTTATTGCTAGTTGTTGCTTTTATATTTTCAAGTTCAACAAGGCTTGCTTTTTGAGAATTAATCTTAGCATTTAGAACGATTAAATCGTTATACGTTTTCTTATAGTTTTCAATCTCGTTATCTGAAACGTTTTGCCCGTTTAATTTTACTTTTATAACGTTTAATTCTTCTTGTAAAACGGATAGTTCATCTTTCAAAAAGTTTAGTCTTTCACGTTTCATTTTCAAGGTTTCATAACTATTTGCTTTTTCATATAAAGCGGAGAGTTCACCTATTTGCTTGTTTAATTTTTCAGCCTTTTTATTAAGCGACAATATCTCGTCTTTTACCTGCAAAATAGTTTGCTCGGCTTTTTTAGCGAGTTCTATTTGCTCGTTGTTTTGATAAATGCTTCTCATCAAATCGGGAATAAGTCCTTTATCCCCAACTTTTTTATAAATTTTAGATTTTTCTTCAAGTTTTTTAAGCGCTTTTTCAAGGACGACACCACCATCATTTTCTATAACCGAAGCAATTTTTGCCGTCATTTTAGAATTGATTTTTACTTCCAAACTCTTTTGTGAAAAATACGTAGAAGAACAAAATCCTTCTTTGTCAATACCGAAAATTCTTTCTCCTAAATTTAAAACGTTTTGGTTTTGTTTTCCGGTTTTTAAATCAGTCAAAACGATGATGTCATCAGACTCTTTATTGCCAAAAAATCTTTCTAAACGATAAAGATAATCCTTCCACGAGAATTCTATATACCCACCGAACTTTTCGGTTGAATTCCATGGCTTATACTTTCTTCTTTCGTTATCAGAAATGGATTTTTTAGCGCTATCAAGCCCATAAAACATTGCGGTTATAAAAGTACAAAGCGTAGTTTTTCCCCAGCCGTTTTCTTGATTAATAACGTTAACCCCTTCATTTAAATCAATGGTATAATTTTTAAGTTTCCCAAAGGAAGAAACGTGACATTTTAAGATTTTCATCAAATTTCTTCCCCCTTTAATACATTAAGCCCCGTAATTAAAACCTTTTTTGAAGTTTCGCCATCTAAATCACTTGATAGAACACATCTAACAAATTCACCCCTTATCGATTTATCAAACTCGTAGTCTTTTACATCGATTTTCAAAGTCGTCTTATCATAAACTTTTGCATAGAAAAAGTATTCTTCAAGCATTGAAACAAGCGACTGTGTATCAATTTGTAATTCGGGGGATATTTCGCCCTTTAATACGACCTTTATTAAAGAAGAACTAGAGAGCATATTTTTTAACTTGTCAATAAGTTCATTTCTAACTTGTGTAAAATTAGTCTTACCCCCCATTTCCGCTTCATAAACGTGATATTCTCTAGAACAAAACGGAACAAATTCAGCGGTCACCTTTTTTTCACAGGTGTCAATAAGCATAAAACCTTTTTTGCCAAGTTCATCAAAACCACGTCCATCAAGACAGCCAACGTAAGAGTAAAAGCCCCTTCCGTCAATAAGGTCTCTTTCAAACGTGTGTATATGCCCAAGTGCTAAATAATCAATATGTTTATTTTTTAATCTTGGAAAATTCACCGATTCAGTTGTATCAATACTGTTATAGGTTTTACCTTGACCGTGAAGAACAACAATATTTTTATCTTCTTCATTAAG
>CAJMCT010000131.1 GCA_905211955.1 uncultured Eubacteriales bacterium
GCTTCTTTTTCTTTACGTTTAAGAAGAGCTTTTCTAGCAGCTTCTTCTTTCTTTGCTTTTCTTGCTTCTCTACGACGACGGAGTTGTTCTTGGTGGCGCGCTTCCCTTGCTTCAAGCACTAAGTTATACGCCATATCGAAACTGTCTTTTGCCGTCTCTAATGATGCCTTGTTTATAATCTTAACTATAGTTTGTTGATCTTTTGCATACTTGTCGCTCTTAAGCATCTCCCTTGCCTTAATATCAACTAAACTAAAAGAACAAACGATTTTGTTTTGTTTTACTTGCAATTTCATTAAGCAATCTCTACCGTAATAGAAAGTATCCGCAAAAGTACTCTTGCTATATTTTACGCCTTCTTTTGAAGATGTATATGACACCATTTGTTTATAATAAGTTTTAAGATTTTGCGGAAGTTCTGCTATCTTTTCTTCCAACGTCTTTTTGGGCATTGCGAAAAAGTTTGGCTTTTCTTCCGTTTCAGTATTTTCTACAGTAGATGCGGGGGCAGGTTGTTGAGATTGAACAGGTGCCATATTTTGTCCCACTTGCATACCGAAAGCAAACGGCATAAAGCCTTGCGGTATCATTTGTTGTGGCATCATTTGTCCTGCGGGAATCATCGGTTGAGCCATTGGTTGTGGCATTGGTTGTGCATAGTAAGTAAGCACTTGCCCCGTCATAGGATTATAGTACTGAACGGGTACGCCGTAATTTGGAACACCTTGCATTGCAGGAATACTGCCTGCTATTGCGTTGGGATAAATATTCATATTTGCAACGTAAGGTTGTTGGGGTTGAACGGGCGGTACTTGTTTACTATCCGGTTCTTCTTTAATTTCTTCCTTTACGTCTTCTAATATTTCTTCTTCAAACTCTTCAGGCTCTACAACTTCTTCTTCGATTACTTCTTCTACTTCGGTTTCGAGTTTAGGTTCTTCAGTAATCGGTTCTTCTACCTTGACTTGTAAAACTTCTTCTTTTGGTTCTTCTTTGATTTCTTCTTTCTTTTCGTCTACTCTAATAATTTCTTCTTCTAAAACCGCTTCGGGTTTTTCTTCTACCTTTTCTTGTTTAACGATTTTCTTTGCAGTAACGAGTTCGGCAAGTTCAGATTTAGACTTGGACTTATCTGACATAAAGATTGACGATACGATTATAGCAATCAAAAGCATTCCGCCAAAGAAAGCAACGTTTTCTATGGTAAAGAAAGCATAGAAATCAAAAGTTCCACCGTCGATTAACGTGCCTGCCATAGTTAATATATTGATTAATACCGGAATAAACGCAAGCATAAGCGCGTTTCCAAACACACCCGACTTGTTAAAGTATTTGCTTCCCCTTGCGTAGTTTCTGCCAACGAAAATCTTGATAAAATCTACTAACACTAGCGAAGCAACGCTAACAAGCGTAGCAAAGAATAGCACTACTAATAAAATGTTAATTACCGAAAATGCGTGTGAGACGGAAACGATTGCGGGTATTTGATAGATTGCATTATATGCAAACGCATTGTTTACAACGTTCCAAAAATCACCGTAAACGGAAGTAAATCCTACCTTTTTTGCTCCAACCGTTGCAATGGTTAAAGAAAGCACGATAGACGCAACCGTTGCGATAAAGCCAAGAAGGTACGGGAAGCAAAGTTTTTTGCCGTTCTTTTTCCAAAGTTTGCCGGTTGAGATAAGTTCTACTACGCGATAAACGTAAGATAAAACGAGCGCACCGATAAACAAATATTTAAATAATTTAAACGTGAGCGTAGATCCGAACTGGCAAGTTTGTTCAGTGGTGAACACAACGAAGATTACCGCTAAAAAGGCAGGCAAAGAAAAATTGCGGTTTGCCGAATACTTTGCCTTTTTAGAAAGCATTTTTATACCGCTAATTATTAGATAAAGGGCAGTCCCTAAAACAACTAGCCCAAATATTATCCAATAGATTACTTCGTTTAGATAAGCATCTCTTAAATTTTTTACAACGTCAATTAGCGTTGTTTCTAAGTCTACAACCATTGGAAATGCAAGGGCTAAAACAAGACCGCCAACAACGGCTAAGAGTGTGATTAGACCTAAAATTACGCCTAACACTTTAAAACCACCGAACTTGGTGTATTTTCTTTTTTTGAATTGTAGAATTTCTTCTCTATTCATAAAATCTCCTTAAAAGGTTTAAGTTTTTAGGTTTTTAGTGCTAATTAGTATAACACGCATGGTCGCGTTTGTCAATACCATGCGTGATTATTTCGTGCCATTTACGAATTTTTTATCCTTAAAATATCGCCTTTTTTCAAAGGGATATCGGTGTATAAATTTACCTTTTGTTGAACGGCTTTTGCATCTTCAACAACTTCACCTTTCTCGTTTTCCATCATACCAACGGTAAAAGTTTTAAGAAAGTTATCGGTTGGGGAAAGCACTTCTAAGGTGTCTCCCACCTTAAAGCGATTTCTCATTTCCACCTTTGCGCTCTTTCCATCGTGGTCTTCTAAAACCAAAGCGATAAACTTAAAACTTCCTTTACTTTGGCTATCGTTAAAGTTTTCCGTTCTATCGTTTTCGCCTAAAAAGTAAGCGGTGGTAAACTCTCTATGCGCGGTCTTTTCTAACTCATCCTTAAAAAGTGGGTTGTCTTTATAATCTTTTCCTACTCTATAATATTCGTCAAGTGCGCGTCTATATGCATTGACAACGGTTGCTAAATAATATTCCGACTTCATGCGACCTTCTATCTTTAAAGAACATACCCCTGCATCGTCAAGTTCAGCAATATAGTCTATAAGATTTAAATCTTTACTGTTTAGTATGTAAGTCCCTCTTCCGTCCTCGCCTATTGGAAAATATTCACCGTCTCTCGTCTTTTCCATTATGGCGTATTCCCATCTGCAACTTTGCGCACAAGCTCCGAGGTTGCTGTGTCTGCCCGTCATAAAATCGCTGAGAAGACATCTTCCCGAATACGAAATACACATAGCTCCGTGTACAAACGCCTCTATCTCCACATTGTC
>CAJMCT010000132.1 GCA_905211955.1 uncultured Eubacteriales bacterium
GAGATACATCCTGCTACCCCTGCCAAAGAATAAAGGCACCCTTTGTGGTGCCTTTATTCTTTGCATGAGGTACTGCTTTGGACCTTAGCCACTCGTGAGAATATTGCGCTATGGATAGGGAAGATTATGTGGCGGGGTTCGTATACGAAGTATATCGTAGCGAAGCGGAGATACATCCTGCTACCCCTGCCAAAGAATAAAGGCACCCTTTGTGGTGCCTTTCTATATTGATTTTATTATTAGTCTAAATTATTATTCTTTTTCTACGAATACGTATCCGAACGCGTTCGGTCCCCAATGGCATGCAACGGCTGGGTCAATGTTATCTTTATCCTGCATTATTTCTACGTATTCCGGTGGGGTTTTAGACATTAATTCTTTTAGGTTTTCGTCGTTATAAGTATAAGACGGAATAATAGGGTAGTTAGTATCGCATTTGTCTAAAAGTTCTATTAAAAACTTGTACGCGCTCTTTATACCTATAACTTTGCCTTTTGCTTTAACAGTGTTTTTAAGCGCTATTATCGGCTTGATTTTAAGTAGCGTTCCGATAGCCCAACTAACCGAGCCTAAACGTCCGCCTTTTTTTAAGTAGTCGAGAGTTTCGGGTACGGCATAAGCAGAAATTCTAGGTGCTAGTGCGTTTAGTTTTTCTTCTACGTAATCTAAAGATTTATCTAAATACTTATTTGCTTCTTCAACTAAAATCTTAATACCGCCAACGGCAGTTAAAGAGTCTATAACACGAACTTTTGGGTTATCCTTAAATAGCATTTTTAACGCGTTGTGCGTGCCTGAAATCCCTGAAGATATAGTGATAATTATAACGTCATAACCTTCATTTACAAAACTTAGAACTCTATTTTCGGCATCTTCTAGTGAAGGAAGAGAAGTTTTAGGAAAACTTTGGCTACCAATAAACTTTTTATAAAATTCATCTAAACTTAAATCGACGCCGTCTAAGTATTCCTTTTCGTTAAGATAAATTTTAAGGGGTAATATCTCTACGTTGTAGCGCTCTTTTTCTACCTCTTTAATACTGCTTCCTGAGTCTACGAAAATCTTTATCATTTTTGATTCACCTTTAACTTTGCTTTGATACAACCATTATATAATAAGTCTAGCCAATTTGTTCTCTACTTATATATTTTTTAGGTATACTCTTAAAAACATTATAGTAGAGTTAAAAAATGGCAATCTACTCGTAGTAGAGTTAAGTGATTTAACTAATTTTAGCGCGGTAGACGGGCATAAAACTAATTTTAATAATAAATTCATTTTTGCAATATTCTCCGTTGCTTTTTTTTGATTGTTGTGCTAAAATAAACGTGTAAAAATAAACCTAAAAAGGGGACTAATTATGGACTACAAAAAACTTCAAAACGGAAGTGATATTCGTGGCGTTGCATTAGAAGGAATAGAAGGACAACACGTAAACCTAACCGAACAAGCATCAAAAGACATCGGTAGGGGATTTGCGCTTTGGCTTATTAAAAAGACAGGCAAAAAAGATTTAAGAGTTGCTATTGGTAGAGATTCAAGATTATCAGGTCAAGCACTTGTTAGTTATATTGCAGGCGAACTTGCAAACCAAGGTATCAGTGTGACTGACTTTGGTATGGCTTCTACCCCTGCAATGTTTATGGCAACCATTACCGACGGTTTTAAGTTTGACGGTACTATTATGGTGACTGCAAGCCACTTGCCCTTTAATAGAAACGGCTTTAAGTTCTTTACCGAAAAGGGCGGTTTAGAGTCTTCTGATATTAAAGAAATTTTAGCACTTGCTGAAAGTGACGAGCAAACGGGCTTAGAGAGTGCAACTATCGTTAAGGGCGAATTTATGGATGTTTACGGCAAAATTTTAGCCGATAAAATTCGTTCGGCTTCTGGCGAAGATATGCCACTTAAAGGCTTTAAGGTGGTTGTAGACGCAGGCAACGGCGCAGGCGGATTTTACGTTGATAAGGTACTTAAACCCTTGGGCGCTATTACCGACGGCAGTAGGTATTTAGACCCTGACGGAAGTTTCCCTAACCATATTCCTAACCCCGAAAATAAAGAGGCTATGGAAAGCATAAAAGATGCGGTAAAAGAAGTAAACGCTGACCTTGGTATTATCTTCGATACTGACGTTGATAGGGCAGGTGCTGTTTTATCTGACGGAAGCGAACTTAATAGAAACCGCATTATCGCAATGCTTTCTGCTATTCTTCTTCGTGAACACCCCGGCACTACTATCGTCACCGACTCTATAACTTCTACCGGCTTAAAGAAGTTTATTATCGAAAAGGGTGGCGTTCACCATCGCTTCAAACGTGGATATAAAAACGTTATTAACGAATCTATCCGCTTAAACAAAGAAGGTAAGGACAGTCAACTTGCAATCGAAACATCGGGACACGGTGCGTTAAAAGAAAACTATTTCTTAGATGATGGTGCATATCTTGTCACTAAACTCTTGATAGAACTTGCACGTGGCAAAAAACACGGTTATACTTTGGAATCTTTAATCGAAACGTTAGAAGAACCTAAAGAAAGCGTAGAATTCCGTATGAATATATTGCTTGATGAATTTAAGCCTTACGGACTTAAAGTTATAGAAGAACTTACCGATTACGCAAAAACCAAAGAAGGTTGGTCTTTAGAAGAAAACAACTATGAAGGTGTTAGAATTAACTTTGACGATGAAAACGGCAACGGTTGGCTACTTTTAAGATTATCGCTCCACGATCCGCTACTTCCCTTAAATATAGAAAGCAACTCTCTCGGCGGTGCTAAAAAGATTGCAACGGCTTTATCTGATTTTATTAAAAACTACGATAAACTTGCCTTTGACAGTCTATTAGAGTTCGTAAAGTAAAAAAGCAAAAAAATAAAAAGGATAACGATTTTCGTTATCCTTTTTTTGTTTGTT
>CAJMCT010000133.1 GCA_905211955.1 uncultured Eubacteriales bacterium
ATATCGAGATACTTATTAAGTTTTTCTCTTTCGCTATCAACTAATGCTTTCGGTGCTTTTTCCAAGAAGCCGTTGTTAGCAAGTTTACCGCTTGCGCGCTTTACTTCGTTCTCAATAGTTAAGAGTTCTTTCGATAATCTTTCAATTTCTTGTTTCATATCGACGAGTTCGCCGAGCGGAATAAAGAGTTCAGCACCGTCAATTACTTGAGAAACGGTCTTTTCGGCAAGTTCAGATTTATCGTTAATGAACTCAATCTTATCAACGCCTGCAAGTTTCATAATATACGCCTTGCCGTTCTTTATGGGTTTTTGGTTTTCCGTCTTAACGTAAAGCCCTACCTTCTTTGAAGGCGCTGCGTTGGTTTTAACCTTTATGTTTCTTATTGACTTAATAATCTCTTTGATAGGCTCGATTTCTTTTACACTTGAAGCAAAGTTTAATTTAGAGTTATATCTTGGGAATTCAGCAAGCATCAAAGGACCTTCAGCACCCGGAATACTCTTATAAATCTTTTCAGTCATAAAAGGTACGAAGGGGTGTAAAAGTTTTAACGTTTCTTTAAGAACGTAAACTAAAACGCTTAAAGTATAATCTCTCTTAACGTCGTCTTCGCCGTAAAGTACGGGTTTGGTAAGTTCGATATACCAGTCGCAGAAATCGTTCCATACGAAGTCGTAAAGGTTAGAAAGCGCCACGCCCATTTCGTATTTGCCCATGTTTATGGTCACTTCTTTAACCGTCTTATTAAGTCTTGTAATTATCCACTTGTCAGCCGAATTAAGTTTAACGTCCTTAATATCGTATATTTTTCTACCTTCGGTATTTAATAGCACGAATCTCGATGCGTTCCAAACCTTATTCATAAAGTTTCTTGCGCCTTCAAGTTTTTCATCTGAGAATCTCATATCGCTACCTGCGGCAACACCGTTGATAAGCGAGAATCTCAAAGTATCCGCACCGTATTTGTCAATAATCTCGGTAGGATCAATACCGTTTCCTAAAGACTTACTCATTTTTCTACCTTGAGAGTCTCTAACGAGTCCGTGAATTAAAACGTCCTTAAACGGTATGCGTTTCATGTGTTCTAAGCCTGAGAATACCATTCTTGCAACCCAGAAGAAGATTATGTCGTAGCCAGTGACTAATACGTCCGTAGGATAGAAATATTTTAAGTCTTCGGTCATATCGGGATAACCTAAGGTTGAGAAAGGCCAAAGTGCCGAAGAGAACCAAGTATCCAAAACGTCTTCGTCTTGTTTAATATTGGTGCTACCGCACTTTGTACAAGTCTTAACGTCTTCTTTGCTAATAATCATTTCGCCACAATCTTGGCAATAATATGCGGGAATTCTATGCCCCCACCAAAGTTGACGTGAAATACACCAGTCTTTTACGTTTTCCATCCAGTTAAAGTAAATCTTAGAAAAACGTTCCGGAGTAAATCTTACACTCTTTTTTCTAACCACGTCAATAGCAGGTCTTGCAAGCGGTTCCATCTTAACGAACCATTGCTTAGAAACGATAGGTTCTACCGTGTGATTACAACGATAACAATGTCCTACGTTATGGTGAAGCGGTTCGATTTTTTCTAATACGCCTAGCGCTTTTAATTCTTCAACGGTCTTTTCACGGCAAGAAAGTGCGTCAAGTCCGTTAAATTTACCTGCGTGTTCGTTCATAGTTCCGTCGTCGTTCATTACTCTAACAACAGGCAAGTTATGACGTATACCAACTTCAAAGTCGTTAGGATCGTGTGCAGGCGTGATTTTAACCGCACCCGTACCAAATTCAAGTTCAACGTATTCGTCAGCAATAACGGGAATTTCTTTATTTACGATGGGCAAAATCAAGGTTTTGCCAATAATATCTTTATATCTTTCGTCGTTAGGATTTACTGCAACCGCAGTATCGCCAAACATGGTTTCAGGACGAGAAGTAGCAACAGTCACGTATCCGCTACCATCTTTTACCGGATATTTGATATGCCATAAATGGCTATCTTCTTCAACGTACTCTACTTCAGCATCAGAAAGCGCAGTCTTACAGTCTGGACACCAGTTGATAATTCTATCACCACGGTAAATTAAGCCTTTGTTGTAAAGGTTTACGAAAACTTCTTTAACAGCCCTTGAACATCTTTCGTCCATGGTAAAAGCAAGTCTTGACCAGTCGCAAGAAGAACCTAAAAGTTTTAACTGTTCAACTATTCTTCCGCCGTACTTTTCCTTCCAAGCCCAAGCCGCCTTTAAGAAACCTTCACGGCCAACGTCTTTTTTAGTAAGACCTTCTTTCTTTAATTGGTCGACAATCTTAACTTCGGTTGCAATCGAAGCGTGGTCGGTACCCGGAAGCCACAATGCAGAATAGCCTTGCATTCTCTTAAATCTAATTAAAGTATCTTGCAAGGTTTCGTCCAAAGCGTGTCCCATATGAAGTTGCCCCGTAATATTGGGCGGTGGGATAACGATAGTAAACGGAAGTTTATCGGGATCAACGTGCGCCTTAAAATATCCGTTTTCTTCCCACTCTTTGTAAATCTCGTTTTCAAATTCGCTGGGATTATAGGTTTTAGCCATATCCATAAAAATCAACTTCTCCTTTTGCGTAGAGTTTTATTATACTTTAATTTAAAGATATTGTCAAACGGAATTAACAAATCATATTATGAAATATCGAGAGTAAATTTTGCCCGTCAAATTAACATATTCTCAGCAATTTAAGGGCGATTTTATTCCGAAAAAAAATTTTATGGAGAAGCATATGAAAAAATTTTTTACAGTAGTTATGGCGCTAATTTTACTTATTCTTCCCCTATCCGCTTGCGGTGGCAACGATGACCTTAAAACTTTAGAAGTAAACGAAGTGACTCACTCTGTTTTTTACGCACCCTTATACTTAGCCATTGAA
>CAJMCT010000134.1 GCA_905211955.1 uncultured Eubacteriales bacterium
AAAAATCAAAACGCACGGAACAGTTAAGTTCCGTGCGTTTGCGTTATACCAGCGTGTCAAAAAAGTCTTTGACTTTTTTGCACGCTTCAAAAACGCCACATTTTTTGTGAAAACAGGTTTTCATAAAAAATCTCGCTGCGCTCGTCAAAAAGCCTGATAAAACTGATCAATCAGTTTTTCAGTCGTTTTTGATGGCTATGATCCAATTGCGAGCGGGGGCTTACCCCCCCTCGCGCTCCCCCGCTGCTCTTTTATCTTGGATAAAAATATCAGTCAGTTTATTAAGGGGTAGCGACACAAGTCCCAACGTGAACAGTAGCACTATAAAAATATGCCAAACAGGTGACTTGTAGGCATCTTTTTTTATGCCTTTCATAGAATATATCCCCCGTCCGCCGTGATAACTTGCCCCGTGATAAAGTTTGCGTTTTCAGAGCATAAAAAATAAATAAGTTCGGCAATCTCTTTGGGGTTTCCTAATCTTCCTAAGGGGGTTTCCGCTATTATCTCTTGCATTTCTTCGTTTGAAAAGCGTGCGTTCATTTTGGTATCGATAACACCAGGACAAACGCAATTAACGTTTATACCGCTAGGCGCAACTTCTTTTGCAAGCGCCTTAGTAAGCCCGATAAGTGCCGATTTAGAAGCCGAATATGCCGTTTCCATCGAAGCACCGTTTATCCCCCAAATAGACGAAACGTTTACGATTTTGCCTTGCTTTTTGTCTATCATACTTTTTAAGCAAAACTTAGAAAAAGTAAAAGCCGACTTAACGTTTACGTCAAAGATTTCTTGCCACTCTGTATCAGTAGTATCGGTTATAAGTTTATAAAGGTCA
Source organism: uncultured Eubacteriales bacterium (assembly GCA_905211955.1). Lineage (GTDB taxonomy): Bacteria > Bacillota > Clostridia > Christensenellales > Borkfalkiaceae > UBA1259. The sequence goes on from CAJMCT010000134.1 coordinate 839, forward strand.
CACCCCGCATTGTTTACTAAAACGTCTATATGCTTAAAACTCTTTGAAAGACTCTCTATCGCACACTTTACGCTTTCGGGGTTTTTTAGGTCGCATTTAAAAGCAAAAAAGTTATCGGCAAGATTTTCTTCTGCCAACTCTTTTTTTAGTTCTTCTATTTGTTTTTCGCTTTTATTATACTGACCACAAACGAAATATCCGTTTTTAATAAAAACTTTTACCGTTTCTTTACCTATGCCACCGCTTGCGCCCGTTAAAATTGCAACCTTCATAATTTTCCTCTAAAATTCACGATACCCGCAAAAATTATTTTGCGGGTACGGTTAGTTTTTTTAGTTAAAAGATAATCGGCCTTTTACACGTTCCATGTATTCGCCCGTTCTCGTATCAACTCTGATAAGTTCGCCTTCGTTAACGAACATAGGCACTTGAATTTTTGCACCGGTTTCTAAAATAGCGTCTTTAGTAGCGTTGGTTGCAGTGTTGCCCTTAACACCGGGGTCTGCTTGAGTGACTCTTAATACAACGAAGTTTTCGCATTCAACCGAGAAAGCCGAGCCCTTATAGAATTTAACGATAACGTTGTCGTTTTCTTTAATGTATTGAAGTGCGTCTTCTACTTGTTCGTAGTTTAAGGGAACAAGGTTGAATTCTTGGTCCATAAAGTAGTAAAGTTCACCGTCGTTATAAGAATAACTCATATTCTTGGTTTCGATGTGTGCTTCTTGAACTTTTTCGGTGGGGTTCCAAGTTTTTTCTAAAACTGCGCCGGTCACTACGTTCTTCATTTTAGTTCTAACGAACGCTGCACCCTTACCCGGTTTAACGTGTTGGAAATCTACGATAGTGTAAATTCCGCTTTCGTACTCAAAAGTCACGCCCTTTCTGAAATCGCCTGCTGATATCATATTGTTTTTCTCCTTAAAATTGTTTTTTATATTGAATTTTATTTATTCACAAAATTATTAGTTTTTTATCGTCGGTAAAAAGTCTTTGAACTACTCCGTCTTTGATAACGACGGTGTCTTCTATACGTATTCCAAACTTTCCGTCCATATAAACCCCAGGTTCTATGGTGAACACGTTGTTTTCCACAACCTTGTCTTTAGATTTACGGGATAAATACGGGCTTTCGTGTATCTCTAAACCGACCCCATGCCCAAGCGAGTGTGTGAAAAATCCCGAAAGATTTTTAGTTTCAAGATAATCTCTTGCAATTTTGTCGCAATCTTTACAAGTAAAACCTGCTTTAATCTTTTCTATACAAAGTTCGTTTGCGACCTTTACCGCTTCATAAGTGTTTATAAAATCGCTTGAAGGAGTGCCGAAAAACACAGTTCTCGTAAAGTCTGAACAATACCCTTTATATTTACAACCCGTATCGATAAGTATAACCGAATTATCTTCTAGCACGGTGTCGCCCGTTATATGATGGGGTACTGCCGAGTTTTTAGAAAACGCAACGATGGAATTAAAACTTTCTCCTTCACCACCGAAATGAATTATGTTATCCTGCAAAATTTTGCAAAGTTCTTTTTCGGTAATGCCTACTTTTACGCTCTCTAATGTTTTATAAAAAGCCTTTTCAATTATCTCACACGCAATCTTAACGTTTTCTATCTCTTCTTGGGTTTTTACCGAGCGGAATTTTTTAAGTTCACTACTTCCGTCTATAAGTTTTACCCCAAACTTTTTATAAGATAGGTAATCGCAAAGATAGGTCTTTTCAAAGTCTATAAAAAGTTTTTTTATCTTTTGGCGGTTTAGGTGTACCTTTACGGTATCTAAACTTTCTAAAAGTACTGGGGTAATCCCAGAGCCTTTTAGCATATCTTTTACCATAGAAAAATATCTTGCGTCCGCAAAATAGATGGGCGATTTTGAAAGAAGAAATATTCCTTCTTCAACGTCGATACCCGAAAAGTATTTTCTACTTATTCTATCCGTTATTAAGCACGCGTATTTATCGCTAAATATTTTGCTTATGGAATTTGCCATATACTACCTTTTTATTGTACCAAACTTTTTTAAATTAGTCAA
>CAJMCT010000135.1 GCA_905211955.1 uncultured Eubacteriales bacterium
AAGTATTAAAATTAAATTTATATTGGGTTTTGCTCGTTTTTGAGGTTATGCGGCAAATTGACGCACAACCTCTTTTTATATTTACGAAACAATTTTTGTGCTGTTAGTTGACTTCCGTCTAACCAACTACAAAACAAAAAACTGTCTATCTTTTCCCGGAGCTACTTCCGTTTTTGCCGAAAGGCGAAATAAATCGGAGATAAATCCAAATGAAAAGAAAAATATTAGATTTCAGCGTTATGAAAGAAGAAATCTCACAAAACAACGTACTTAAAATGGCAGAACTTATTGTCTTTATGGAATTACGATTTCAAATAGGCTACTTGGGAAGCCGTGCGCAGAAAATGTATGCCGACTTATATGCTGATATTAAGCACAAAAACGAGTTAGGATATACTTTTAGCGATTTGTACGATTTAGTCCAAGAAGGCGCATTGTATCTTTGCTAACATTACGGAAAGCGTATAAGCGACGTTTTGTTTTACAACAAGAAAGGCAAGCCTATTACCATAGAAATTGCTTGCATACGCAAGATGACGAAACTTATTAACCGCAAAACAAGCAGTTACTACCACAATGTGAGCCTTGAAGCATTAACCCCGGCAAGTGAACCGCACATAGAAATGCAAGAAGAAACGATACAGGATTACACAATCTACGATGCAATCATAGAGAGCCTTAACCTAACGGACAATATGCGTATTGCTTTGGAATGTCGTATAAAAGGTTTGAGCTTCCCCGAAATAGGCAAAGTACTTTCAAGAGCGCAATCCACCGTGTTTGAGTACTTCATCAAAATGCGCCAGAGATATATGGCGATATACGGGTAAACAAAGTTTGTATCCTCAACGCTAGTTCAAAAGTGATACGAACTGTTGAACTCCCATTTTTGCACGGATTCATTGCGAAAATTGCCACAAAACCGACAATATATTGCACTTTTGCAAAGAAAAAACCTAAACCAAACTTTTTGGGTTCGATTTAGGTTTTGCTTGGCGGAGTGCTGGCATTTTTGTACACACCCGATTTGTTTTTAGAAGCAGACTTTTCAGCCTGCTTTGCTGTCCTTTCTACTTCTTCAATACTGTCGGGCAATCGCTTTTTAGTTATATGCTGGTCTGTAAAGTTAAAAGTAATGACTACTTTGTCTTTATATAAGATAACTTCTCGTATAAAGTTTCTTACTATCAACTTTCTCGCGCCGTTGCTTTCTATATCGCCGCACACGGCTTTTTGAAAGAACTCTTTAATGAGTTCGGGCGTCAGATAACTATACGTCCGCTGTTTTGCCTGTTCAATATCGAAATCGTATTGAGATATTTGCGTTTCAAGTTCTTTTAGTCGAATTTTCGTTTGCTCGGTTATAATACCTTGCTCAATAGCAGAAATCAAATTTGCCGATGCTTTTAATGCGTCGGCTCTTTTTTTCTCCAACGATTTTATAACGGTGCTTTCCTGTGTTTCATTTTGGTGAAGTTTGCAGATATACTCCACAAGCGCGTCCAAATTATTATTGTCGTAAAGCATTTTCCACGTTTCATTAAAAACCAAATCTTCCAACTCTTTGCGGTGAATAGTCATTGTGCCGCATTTTTGTTTCTTTCTGCGTTTCGATAAGCAAGTATAATACTTATAAACCGTGCCCCAACGGTTTGTAGACGTAACGCCAACCATAAATTGCTTGCAATCACCACAAATAAGTTTTCCCGAAAGCAAATAATCAAACCTTTCTTTTTTGCTACCCGGTGAGTGCTTATTGGCGTTTCTAATTGATTGAACTGTCTGCCACGTTACTTCATCAATGATTGCGGGATAAATATTCGTATAAACGGTATCGCCGTGTTGAACTTTACCGATATACTTTGTGTTTTGAATTATCTTGTATATACGCTTATCGTCAACGTAATGCCCGCTTTTGGTTCTTATTCCACGAGCGATTAAGTTATCGGCTATACTTTTTCCAGTTTCGCCTTTTGCAAATCGCCTAAAAATCTCCTGTACAATTTCCGCCTCAAACGGATCGATAACGTTCTTTTTGTCTACAACTTTATACCCGAATATCTGCATACCGCCGGTGTAATTACCTTTACGATAACTTTCGTTCAGTCCGCGCAATACTTTTTGCGAAAGTTCTGCCGAATAGTATTGGTTCATACCTTCAAGCAAACTTTCAAGGATAATACCTTCGGGGCTATCGGGAATATTCTCCATAGCCGATATAACTTTAACGCCATTATTGCTTAAAGTGTGTTTATGTATAGTCGTTTCATACTTATTGCGGGAGAAACGGTCTAATTTATACACCAAAACATAGTCCCACTGACGTTTATTACTGTCTTTAATCATACGCTGAAAGTCAGGACGCATATCATTCGTTCCCGTCATTGCTCGGTCGATATAAGTATCAACTATCAGTATATCGTTATTTTTGGCGTAATCCTGACAAACACGAAGTTGCCCCTCAATAGACTGCTCGGTTTGGCTATCGCTCGAATACCTTGCATAGATTACTGCTGTTTTCATAGTGCTATTAACTCCTTTAACTTATTTTTTGTCTTTCGACGGAAACCGAACAATCCGAGAACGGCGGAGCCGTCAAGGATAAAGAAAAAAAATATTGGATATAGTCTGTTTGTTTATAGTTCTCACAATAATTTTTTCCCTTGACGGAAACGACGGGCTTGGATTAGGCTTTCCACGAGAAAGAAAAAACGTCTTGTTTCTTCCTTGTCCACAAGATTACGAGTTAAAGTCGCAACTTCT
>CAJMCT010000136.1 GCA_905211955.1 uncultured Eubacteriales bacterium
ATAATTATTAAAAAGCCAAAAATGAACAATTTTTGTGGTAAGCAGTTAAAGTATTGATATTGAATATAGACTGGGTTTTTATTAAAATAAAATCAAAAAACGCATCTTCGTAATCTTTAGTATGAAATTACCATATTTACATATAAATTTTACTAGAATTAAAAACTAGCGATAATTATAATTTAAGAACAAAAAACAGAAGGGGGACGAAAATGTTAAAGAGTAAAAGAACGGTATTTATTCTTTTTATCTTGTGCGTGTTATGTTTTATCGCATGGGGATTAACTGCTATTAATCCTGCAAAAGCGGTAAGCGGTGCGGACATCGTTATAGAAGACGACTTTACCAAAACTTCTTTTATAGAAGGGGCAAACGGGGTAGAGAATTCGCACGCGTACGAATATAAAGGTGTATCTTCGCCACAAGGCTTTGCTGAAGGTGGGTTAGGACTTATTCCGTGCGCATCGCCGTCTAAGGATTTATTTATCCCCGATGATGGCTATATCATTTACAAGGTGCAAGCGGACGAAGGCTTTTTCTTAGAAAGTTTACATTTAGATTTAACCACCTACGTAAGCCACTGTTCAAATGCTTGTTATATCGGCTACGATAAAACCAATATTAAGGCTTACGTCGCAACCGAAAAGAGTGTTTTTCAGTTAGTGTTTGCGCACTGCCCCACGGGTGGCGGAGGCGAATATTTGGGAGATGCTAGCATAAGTTCAAGCAAGGCAAAGGCTACTAATCTTGATTTAACCACTTACGTTTCGGGCTCTACGGTTGCATATATAAAGATAGAATTATTACACCCAACTTTTGACGAGATTAAAGCGGAAACGACTTCTTCGGTAAGTGCATTTATTGATGAAGCCAACGGCTTAGTTAAACGTCTTGGTGTAAGTTTGCAAAAAGTAAAAATTATGGCAGGGCAAACGGTAGACGGCATTATAACCACCGACGTGGGTTTTACGGACGATTATACTACCACGGCAATCGCAAGTTCTACTAATATAGTTGATTCTAACAACCTTTTAAATTATCCCGACCACCACGGCGCGCTTCCTTGTTCGACTTGGGCTGGCAATGTTGATACGGACGATGCCTATGCTATATATAAACTTTCGGCAACGGCAGACGGGGTTTTGAAAAATTTAAGAGCGACTATAAGTTTAGGGCTTGGAACTAGCGGTGGACTATATAATTGGTGGGACGGCAATATGGGTAATTCTAACGTGTTTGTTGACGTTAGTACAAACGGCGGTATTACCTATAGCGAAGCATATAACGTTTTATACGACGAATCCCTTTATAAAACCGTTAATATAAATGGTACGCCAACAAAGGTTAATCCTTATAAAGCGGGCAACTACGACGAAAACGGAAACGCAATACCTAACCCTGCAAACTTAGAGAGTTTGAATAAGGTAAGCCCTACCATAGACTTGTCGGCATATTCAGGAAATGAAATTTACGTTAGAGTTAGAATAATTCACCCGACCCCTGGTGAAGCGTATGATGGCTATGCTACCACAGGACTTCCTATGGGTAAGTGTGCGGTGCAATTTTACGGCATAACGGTATCTGCAAAACAAGAAACTATACCTACCATAGAGCCAAAAGAAGACACCACGGGTAAATTCGTTTTAGAAGACGATTTTCAAAATCTAATGCAAGGGGTTGATGCGTGGAAGCAAGATAGAAAGGTTAGCGGACTTACCACCTTTAACGAAAAGGCGGTAAAACTTTGCAAGGTTTGGTTTTTAGGGGATAGTCACGATAAAATCACCTCGCGCATGGAGGACTACGTTTTTTCCGGCGGAGTGTACGGGAACTTTTCTAAGGCGGTTGCTGTAAAACAACAAAAACAAGGCGGAAGATTTAGGTATTTATTAAGAAGAATATTCTTGCCTTACGATATGCTTAAAGAATACTATCCAAAATTGGAAAAGAGAAAAATTTTACTTCCCTTTTATCAAGTAAAAAGGTGGTTTAGGTTATTAAAAAAACAAAACCGCATAAATGCAAAAAGGGAACTTAAAATCAGCAAAAAGGTAAATAGGGAAGACACCACCGCTTTAAATAGTCTTTTTAAGGACGTAGGCCTTTAAGAAGGTATTACATATGTGTAAAAAAGCAATTTCATTAACCGCAAAACTGTTGGTTTTCGCGCTATCTTTAATAGGTGTGATTTCAAGTCTTAACGCGCCCGTAGGCTCTATAGTTGAAGGCAAGTATGCAATACTTTACTTTACTATTCAGTCTAATATTTGGATAGGATTAACTTGCCTAATCACAGGAATTTTGCTTATAATAGAAATGGCAACGGGAAAGAGTCTTTTTAAGCGCTATACCTTTATTGTAAAACAAGTATTTACGGTGGCAATTACGGTGACTGGGCTTGTTTATTGCTTTGTGTTAGCGCCATTTTTAAGTTCTTCCGAGTGGACGATTGCTAACGTTTTAACACACATTTTAGTTCCCGTTTTATCGGTGTTTGACTACTTTTACTTTGATGCAAGAGAGTGTAAACTTTATAAACGCCACGCGTTTTATGCTACCGTTCCGCCAACAATATACGTTGTATTTACTACCATAGGGTATTTTACGGGCTTGAAGTTTGGCGACGGAATAAATTATCCCTACTTTTTCTTAAACTGGGGAAGTCCTGCGGGGGCGATAGGGTTTTCTAATAAAGCGCCTTATCTTGGCGTGGTGTATTTTATAATTTTGCTTGCAGGCTTAGTTATTGGATTATCTTT
>CAJMCT010000137.1 GCA_905211955.1 uncultured Eubacteriales bacterium
TAAATATAATTTAACGCATACGCGCGCAATAAATTTTAATTTTATCTTTGAAAACGACAAAAAAAGTCCGCCTTTTCGGCGGACTTAAAATCAGTCTAAAGAATTGATTTTTTCTATCGTTTCTACTAATTTTCCTGCAATTTTTTCGTTTCTATATTTATCTTTGCTTTCAACCATAACCCTAATTTTAGGTTCAGTTCCCGAAGCGCGAAGCATTATTCTTCCGATTCCTTCGAGTTCATTGTTAAAGTCGGCAACTTCTTTTAAGAGTTCTTCACTATTCATAACGCGGAATTTATCTCTAACAATAACGTTTTTATTCGATTGCGGATAAAGTTCGATTTGAAGCGCTTCAGACATCTTTTTGTTTTCGTTAACTAGCATGTTTGCTAAAACTATTGCCGAAAGTATTCCGTCACCCGTAGTCGCCAAATCTTTTAAGATTATGTGTCCACTTTGCTCTCCGCCAAGCGACAAGTTCTTTTCAATAAGTTTTGCCAAAACGTATTTGTCGCCGATATCGGTTCTTATAAGATTTAAGCCGTTTTCTTTTAGCGCGTTTTCGATAGCCATATTTGTGTGACGAGTGCCAACTACCGTATCACCTTTAAGTTTGCCAATCTTCTTATAATAAAGCGCTAGGGCATATATAATCATATCTCCGTCAATAACTTCGCCCTTGTCGTTAACGGCAATAAGTCTATCAGAGTCACCGTCAAAACAAAATCCCATATCCGCTTTATATCTAAATATTTTCTTTGCTAAGTTTTGCGGATATAAAGCACCGCAGTTCTTATTGATTTTTAAGCCGTAGTTATTACAGTTAGAAGCAATAACCGTTGCACCAAGCGCCCTAAATACTTCGGGGGCAATCTTGTGGGCAGCACCGTACGCACCGTCTAAAACTATCGTTAAACCTTTCAAAGAATTTTCACTAGACCTAACCAAGAAATCTCTATAAAGTTTAATCAAGTTAAATTTTTGCTCGTACGTTCCAATATTTGGAAAATCATTTGTTTTACTGTGGATAAAACAACGTTCTATTCTTTCTTCTTCTTTATCACCTAACTTATAGCCGTCGCCGTTAAAAACTTTAATGCCGTTATATTCGCCACTGTTGTGAGAAGCGCTAATAACTACACCGTAGTCGGCTTTAATCTCTTTAGTAATGTAAGCAATACCTGCGGTAGGCACGATACCAATATCGATAACCTTTGCACCGCCACTCATAGCACCACTTGCTACGCCTAGAGTTAAATAGGTGTTAGATATTCGAGTATCCGAACCTATTACGATAGTCGGATTAGTTTTAAGCGTAGAGAGTGCATTACCGATTTTATATGCTACGTCAAAAGTTAAATCTTCGTTTACCTTACCGCGAAGACCGTCCGTTCCAAAAAATAAACCCATTATTTATTCCCCCTTTCTTTTAAGTATAAGTGCGCGCGACCTTCTTTTACTTCTTGACGAACTCTACCAATAACGAAGTCGTCTTCTTTAACCTTTTTAGTCACGGTCGTTCCTGCACAAATATACGAATTACTTTCAATTTCTACGGGTGCAATAACGTTGCAGTTGCTACCGATAAAGCAGTTATCACCAACGGTTGTTCTTTGTTTTTTCCTTCCGTTATAGTTAACAAAAATTGCCCCGCAACCAATGTTGCACCCCTTTCCGATATCGGCATCGCCAACGTAGGCTAAGTGATTTGCCTTGGTTCCATCACCAACGTTTGCGTTCTTTATTTCTACAAAGTTGCCAACGTGAACGTCGTCACCTAAAACCGCGTTGGGACGAAGCCTTGAGAAAGGCCCTATCTTACAGTTTTTACCGCATACTGCATCTTCCGATTGACTGTAATTTACCGTAGTCCCATTGCCAATAACAGTGTTTTTAATATAGTTATTAGGCAATAAAATAACGTTATCACCGATTACGGTGTTTCCTTCTAAACGGTTGTTTTCATAAATTACAACGTTGTCGCCAATTTTAACCGTTTTGTCGATAAATACCGACCTTTTGTTTAAAATCTTAAGATTTTTTCCGTGACTAAATTTCATTTTCCCTCCAAAAATACACGATTTGAAAATTTGTATTTCACGATTTTAAATTTTACCCCTATTTTTAGCATTTGTCAACAATATTTACACTCAATTTTTACTAAAATACACTTTTTTAGTCAAAAAATCCGTATTTTTGACAAAAACACGATTTCAAAATTTGGGGTAAAAACTCGAAAAAAGTATATAAATACTTAATGATTTTTAATATTCAGTTTGACAAGCATACCACAATGTGGTAAAATATTTTTTAGGTGAATATTATGGTATGTTTTATTGTGGCGCTTGAAAAAGAAGCGCAATATTTAATAGAAAAATTTGAAGACGTAAAAACTGATATTATATCTGGTAAAAAATGTTTTTACGGCAAGGTTTTTGGAGTAAACTCTACCCTAATCTTATCAGGCATCGGAAAGGTAAACGCAGGGTTTACCACCCAACTTGCTATCGATAAGTTTTCGCCCGATTTTATAATAAATTTCGGCACTGCGGGCGGTGCTAACGAAAGTGTTAAGGCACTTTCTTACTATGCAATAGAAAAATGTTGCCAATACGACTTTGACGTGACCGAGATTGACAACGTACCGATTGGATATATTCAAGATTACGATACCAATTTCTTCCCTTGCAAAACCGAAGGGCTAGATTTTTTACAAAAAACCGTACTTGCTACGGCTGATAGATTTTCCAA
>CAJMCT010000138.1 GCA_905211955.1 uncultured Eubacteriales bacterium
GGGGTAGCAGGATTCGAACCTACGAATACTGGAGTCAGAGGCCAGTGCCTTACCGCTTGGCGATACCCCTATTTGTAGTTTTTTCGTTATAATTTTATCATTTACCACGGCAATTTTCAACTAAAACGTATGTATTTTAAAATATTTTTGAAAAAATTATCTCAGTTTTGAGAGTTTAGGTTGACAAGGTTTTTCGTATGTGTTATATTGTAGAAAACCGATGAGAAAGAGTAAGTAGATTTTACTTTCAGTTTATTAAGAGAGTTGCAGGTGGTGTGATTGCAATTAAACGGGTATTTTCGAATGGGCTTTCGAGGGCGAACCGAAACCGTTTGGTAGTAGGTAAGACGGTGTAGCGTACCGTTAAAAATGCTGGCGTATGTTTGTACGCAACAAAAGTGGGCGAGTATATCGCCAAGCAGGGTGGCACCGCAGGATATTCCTGTCCCGGCAAATAGTCCGAGACGGGATTTTTTATTGGAATTTAAGTCCTGCTCTCGATAAAAAGGAGTGTAAAAATTATGAAAGAACAAAAAATTCCCTACAAAATTTATCTTGAAGAAAGCGAGATGCCAAAATATTGGTACAATCTTCGCGCGGATATGGTTAACAAACCCGCTCCACTTCTTAACGGAAGCACGGGAAAACCTATAACCGAAGAAGAACTTGCACCGGTTTTTTGCCGTGAACTAATTAAACAAGAATTAGACGACACTACACCCTATTTTGAAATTCCCGAAGAAATCACGAATTTCTATAAAATGTATCGTCCATCTCCCCTAGTTCGCGCGTACTGCTTAGAAGAAAAACTTCAAACCCCCGCTAAGATTTACTATAAGTTTGAAGGCAACAACACTTCTGGTAGCCACAAATTAAACTCGGCAATCGCACAAGCGTATTACGCTAAAAACCAAGGCTTAAAAGGTGTGACGACTGAAACGGGCGCAGGTCAATGGGGCACGGCTCTTTCTATGGCAAGTGCATACTTAGGTCTTGATTGCAAAGTATTTATGGTAAAATGTTCATATGAACAAAAGCCCTTCCGTAGAGAAGTAATGAGAACTTACGGTGCTTGCGTCACCCCTTCTCCCTCTATGGAAACCGAAGTTGGTAGAAAGATTTTAAGTGAATTCCCCGATACTAACGGAAGTTTGGGTTGTGCTATTTCTGAAGCCGTAGAAAAGGCGGAAGGTACCGAAGGATACCGCTACGTTTTAGGAAGCGTTCTAAACCAAGTAATGCTTCATCAATCGGTAATCGGCTTAGAAACCAAAACGGCAATGGATAAATACGGCATAAAACCCGACATAATTATTGGTTGCGCGGGAGGTGGTTCTAACCTTGGTGGACTTATCGCACCATTTATGAGAGACAAAATTAAAGGTGAATTAGATTGTAGATTTATCGCAGTAGAGCCTGCGTCTTGCCCAAGTTTAACACGCGGAAAATATGCATACGATTATTGCGATACTGGTAAGATATGCCCACTTGCAAAGATGTACACTTTAGGTAGCGGTTATATGCCCGCCCCTAACCACGCAGGCGGACTAAGATACCACGGTATGAATATGACGCTTTCTCAACTATACGACGATGGGCTTATGGAAGCAACCACCGTAAAGCAAACCGAAGTGTTTGAAGCAGCCGAAACGTTTGCAAAAGTTGAAGGAATATTACCCGCTCCCGAAAGTTCACACGCAATTAGAGTGGCTATAGACGAAGCCTTAAAGTGCAAGGAAACGGGCGAAGAAAAGACCATAGTATTTGGGCTTACGGGAACTGGATATTTTGATATGTATGCATACAAAAAGTTTAACGACGGAATTATGGAAGACTATATCCCTTCCGACGAAGAAATAAACGCTTCCCTATCAAAACTTCCCCAAATTAAATAGTCTTAAAACAATAAAAAAGCAACCCTAAAATTTTGGGGTTGCTTTTATTTTTTAGTAAATCTTAAATAACTATACCAAATACGCCTGAAAACATTAAAAACATTAACGGTATAGTTAGTATTGAAAGGACGGTTGAAAGTAAAACGAATATAGATCCTGAATCTCCGTCGCCACCAAACCTTACTGCAAAGAGAACGGTGTTTGTTGCGCTAGGCATAGATAAGCAGAAAAAGATTGCATATTTTACCGCAACGTCTATCGGCAAGAAGGCAACGCAAAGCATTGCGATTAAACTCATTACGATTAGTTTGCAAAAACTTGATAAGTACGCCCATTTTTCCGTAAACAAACGGGTAAGTTTTACGTTGGCAAGTTTAACACCTATAACCATCATAGAAAGCGGAGTGACCATTTCGGCTAAAAAGTTTATACTTTGCATAAGTTTTTCAAGCACTAAATCACCCTTAGAACCATCTACCGCAACGTTTACAAGTGGCGTTTGAACGCACAAGAAAAATATTAAACCTATAAATATACCTAAAACGGTTGGATTTAAAAGCGCCTTTTTTATAGACATTTGCTTTCTTTCCCCCGTGATGATATAAATACCAATCGACCAAGTTAAAAGATTAAATATAGCGATGACCATAGCCCCGTATATAATGATTTGTGAAAGCAATATTGGGTCGCCCGCAAAAAGAGTTTTTAAGAAAGGCAAGCCCATATAACCGCAGTTAGAAAAAACGCTTGCAAACCTTAGGGTATTGATTTTAGCATCTTTGCTTTTGTTTCTAACACACAAAAACATAATGCCAATCATAATCATATGTACAAGTAA
>CAJMCT010000139.1 GCA_905211955.1 uncultured Eubacteriales bacterium
CCTAACGTAATCTTTACGGTATCCGCAAGCGTGTCTACACCCTTTTGAAGTGCTTTTCTTGCTTCTTCGCCGTTTAATAACTGTTTTGCCATTTTTTTACTCCTTAAAATTAGTCTTCAACCACAGCCAAAATATCACTTTGGCGAATAATGGTAAGGTCTTTTCCGTCAACCTTAAATTCACTGCCGGCATACTTAGAATAAAGTACCGTATCGCCGACTTTTACTTGCATAACGATTTCCTTTCCGTCAATAACACCACCAGGACCAACTGCAACGATTTTAGCCATTTGTTGCTTTTCTTGTGATGCGGAAGGAAGAATAAATCCGCTTTTAGTCTTTTCTTCTTTTTCAAGGCTTTCTACAACAACCTTGTCAAATAAGGGTTTTACTATCATTATTATTACTGCCTCCTAAAATTTAGCACTCTTTTGTTTTAAGTGCTAATATTCATTATATACTCAAAAAGATATTTGTCAATGAATTCCGTCAAAAAAAAGGAAATTTTTTGTAAAAAACCAAAAGAATAATATAAAAGTAAAAAGTCGGCTTTTAACTCGCCGACTTTGGTTTTATGTGTATTACGGAGAAACTCTGTTGATGTCTCTTGGGAACATAGTTGCTTCTCTAACGTTCTTAAAGCCTAATAGGTGCATGGTAAGTCTTTCTAAGCCTATACCCAAGCCACCGTGAGGGGGCGCGCCGTATTTGTGAAGCATAAGATACGTTTCAAATTCTTCGGGGTTCATACCGCACTTAATCATTTTTTCTACTTGTGCTTTATAGTCGTGTACACGTTGTCCGCCAGAAGTGATTTCTAAGCCCCTAAACAAAAGGTCGAACGACAAAGTGAACTCTGGGTTTTCGGGATCGTCCATTGTGTAGAAGGGACGTTTAATAGAAGGATAGTGGGTGACGAATAAGAAATCGCTACCAAGTTCCTTTTTAGCCCATTTGCCAAGCATTTCTTCTTCTTGGGGGTCAAAGTCTTTCATATCGGACGGGGTGTACTTAAACTTTTTCATAATAAGTTCTTTTGCGTCCATAAACTTAATGGTGGGAATCTCGGTGATTTCGGGAATATCCGCATGCAAAAGTTCAAGTTCAGGGGCGTATTCGCTCTTTAATAAATTCATTATATATTTAAGAGCGCCCGTTTCCATTTGCATAATGTCTTCAAAAGAGTTGATAAAGCCCATTTCAAAGTCCATAGAAGTATACTCGTTAAGGTGACGAGAAGTATCGTGGTGTTCGGCACGGAATACGGGGGCGATTTCAAATACTCTTTGGAAAACGCCAACCATTGCTTGTTTATAAAGTTGTGGGCTTTGAGCAAGGTAAACTTGCTTGCCAAAGTAATCTAACTTAAATACGTTAGTACCACCTTCGGCACCTGCATAGTTAATCTTTGGCGAACGAATTTCGGTAAAGTTTTCTTTTAAAAGATATTCTCTAAAACCCCTTGCGATACCTTCTTGGATTTTGAAGATTGCGCGCTCTTTGGGGTTTCTCATAGAGATTGCTCTTAAATCTAAAATGGTGCTAAGCCCAATGCCGTCAAGCCCCTTTTTATTGATAACGATAGGAAGTAGTTCGGCGGGAAGTGATAAAATTTCGATATTGTGAATTTGCAATTCAAACCTTTGGTTTCCCTTAGCGTCTAAACTTGAAACGACTTTACCCGAAACTTTGACTGCCGATTCTTCCGAAAGTCTTTCGTCCCAACGGTAGTCGGAGAATTCGGGTGCGTAAACGCATTGAACTAAATCTCTTGCCGTTCTAATTATAACGAAAGAAAAACCGGTCATTTCACGAATACGGTGAATATAACCAGAAATAGTCACGACTTGTCCGTCATAGTCCTTGAAGTCCTTAAAAGCGACTTCGTTGTTAGTAATGATTCCGTTAATCTTATTCATAAATATATACACTCCAAAATATACGTTAATAATACAACAAAATAAAATCTTTATCAAGCGTTTAATGATAATTTTTGTTTTAACCTTGTTAAAATGATTCAAACGGTTGAAAAGTTTTGCGTGTTATGGTAAAATATCCTAAACACGAAAGACAAACCTTTAAGGAGTTTTTATGAAGATTGCCGTTTCGGTAGAGTCCACTTGCGACTTAAACAAAGAGTTTTTAACCAAGTATGACGTTAAGGTCATTCCGTTTGAAATCGTATTAGGCGACCAAACGTTTAAAGATGGGGATATTTCTATCTTTGAACTTTTTGAAAATGCGCAAAAAACAGGAGTGCTTCCCAAAACCAACGCGATAAACCAATTTGAATACGTAGAGTATTTTACCGAACTAAAAAAAGATTACGATGCAATTATACATATATGTTTATCGGGCGGTATAACTTCTACGGTAAACAACGCATACATGGCGCAAAAAGAAGTAGAAGGGGTTTACGTTGTAGACAGTAAATCGTTATCTTGCGGTATAGGTCTTTTAGCAATCTACGCAAGGGAACTTGCGGATAGCGGTCTTTTACCTGAAGAAATTTACCAAAAGGTTTCCGATAAAGTAAAAAGCGTTTCCACGAGTTTTGTGGTTGAAAGGCTTGATTATCTTTATAAGGGCGGTCGTTGTAGCGGTTTTCAACTGCTCGGCGCAAATTTATTAAAAATTCGTCCGCGTATTTCTATGGTGGACGGAAAAATGGTATCTGATAAAAAATACCGTGGCGACATGGTTTCGGTCGGTGCAAAGTATACAA
>CAJMCT010000140.1 GCA_905211955.1 uncultured Eubacteriales bacterium
TCCAAAAAAAATGCACAAAATTTAAAAAAGGGTCTATACAAATCGAAATCTATATGTTATAATCTAGAAAAAAACAAAGTGAGATAGTATGGAAAATATTGCGATTATTGATTTAGGCTCAAATACTGCTAGACTTTTGATTGTCAACGTTAAAGAAAACGGGCATTTCCAAATTATCGACCAGCTAAAGGAATCCACAAGGCTTGGCGAGGGTATGGAAAAAGACGGTTTTTTAAAGCCGGCTCGTATTCAAGACACCATCAAGACCTTAAAGATGTTCAAAAAACTTTGTGATGCCAACGGTATAGAAAAAATCATAGCCGTTGCAACCGCCGCTGTAAGAAGGGCGAAGAACCAAAGAAGTTTTTTGGACGAAGTTTTTGCGCTTTGTGGTATTAAATTCCGTGTTTTAAGTGCGGAAGAAGAAGCGATTTACGTTTACCGTGGCGTTATCAATACTATGGATATACCAAAAGGTATAATCTTAGAAATCGGTGGCGGTAGTTCTAAAATCGTGTATTATAACCGCAGAAATCTGTTAAATTACGAAACTTTGCCGTTTGGTTCTATTACGCTAACCGAAATGTTTAATGGTGAAGGGCTTTCGCAAGTAGAACAAGTTGAAAAAATTGAACAGTTCTTTACCGAACAGTTAAGTAAGATTGAGTGGCTTAAAGAAGTTGACCCAGAAGTTCAACTAATCGGTGTTGGCGGTGCGTTTAGAAACCTTTGCCGTATTACTAAGATTATGAAAAAGTATCCTTTAAGGGCAATTCATAATTACGTAATAGCCGACAACGACTTTGAACACGTATACGACCTTTTAAAGACTCTTGATATCGACCGTAAAAAGAAGATTAAGGGTATTTCAAGTGATAGGGCGGATATTTTGCCTGCCGCTTTTGCGGTTGTGTCTGCATTTAAGAAACATTTGAATTTGCAATCCATTACTATTAGTGGTAGCGGTTTAAGAACGGGGCTTTTGTTCAACTATGCCGTTCCAACTACCGTTGATAAGCCTGTTTCAGACGTTTTGACTTACAGTTTAAACTCCATGGCTGATTTTTACGGGTGTTATTCGGCACATACCGAGCACGTTGTAAATCTTGCAATTCAGTTGTTTAAACAACTTCGTGTACTTCATAAATTCCCAAGGCAATACCTAAAGATTTTAAAGGTTGCTGCATACTTATACGACACGGGCAAAAAGGTAAGTTTCTATAACTTTGAAAAGCATAGTGGGTACGTTATACTAAATGCTAACGTAAACGGAATAAGTCATAGAGATTTAGTTCTTGCGTCTTTCGTAGCGGGAAATACTACAATGGAAGATATAAATCCTTTCGATTGGGGCAAGTATCGTGATTTAATAAACGACGAAGATGCTGATTCGGTTAGAAAGATGGGTATAATGCTTCGTATAGCAGATGCATTGGATAGAAGTCTTTCTTCTGTTGTTAAGGGCATAAATTGCGATATATTAGGCGACTCGGTTATTATGAAAACTGAAGTGGACGGGGACGCGTCTTTAGAAATAAATTCGGCGCTTAAAATTGGTGGAGATTTTAGAAAAATCTTCAAGAAAAACTTAGAAATACTATAAAAAATCAACCGCCGTGACGATGTTGCGGCGATTGTTCTTTTAGTTAAAGGGTGATAGAATATGTCTATTGATAAAATTGCCATAGATTTTGATAGTTCGTATACTACGATTTATAAACTTGGTAGTGGTGTTGTTTTAAGCGAACCCACCGTTGCTGCAGTTTCCGCGGATTCTAAAAATCAAATTAAAGCGGTAGGATACGAGGCGAGAAAACTTATTGGTAAAACTGCTGAAAACACAAAGATTGTTTTTCCGGTTTTTGAAGGTGAAATAGTAAACGAAAAGGTTGCGACCAAACTAATTACCGCTTTTTTGCGCAAAATTGATGTAAAAAGCAGTATTTTTGGCGTTTCGGCTGTTGTTTCCGTTCCTTGTGGGGCAGAGCCGCAAACGTATGCTAAATACAAAAACGTTCTTAAAGGCGCGGGAGTATCTAAAATTTCCTTTGTTGAAGCCCCGATTTTATCAGCAATAGGTCAAAGAATTCCTATGACTGATTCTTCGCCTTGCTTTTTAATCGATATGGCAGGTGGAACTACTAATATTGCCGCAGTCACCCTAGATGGTGTTATCGCGGGTGTTTCGGTAAACTTTGGGAATAATAAAATTGTCACTGATATAATTGATTACATAGCCGAAGTTCACGGATTACAGGTTGGAATACTCACCGCTGAAAGAATCAAAAAAGAAATTGGTTCCGCTTTCGTTTCCAGCGAAGTCAGAGAATTTGAAGTTAAGGGCCGCAACTTGGCCGAAGGTGTGCCTCGTTCCTTCACGATTTCCAGCAACGAAGTGCTTGAAGCTCTGACAGAGCCTTTGAATCAGGTTGTGGGCGCTGTTAAAAAAGCACTGGAACAGACACCTCCGGAACTCGGTGCCGATATTGCCGTTCGCGGTCTGATGCTGACCGGCGGCGGTGCGCTGCTGAAAGACTTGGATCGCCTCCTGATGGAAGAAACAGGACTGCCGGTCGTCGTTGCCGACGATCCTCTGAGCTGTGTTGTCCGCGGCTGCGGCATTGCACTTGAAGGCATCGGTAAGATCGAAGATTCTATTTTCTGCTTCGGTTAATCCAACCGATC
>CAJMCT010000141.1 GCA_905211955.1 uncultured Eubacteriales bacterium
TACCCCTTAATAAACTGACTGATATTTTTATCCAAGATAAAACTACTTCAAGCATGCTTGCAATAAGCGTCTTAAGGCTTGTTTTATCTGGTGTTGCCGTAATATTTATCGTTAAATACGGCTTTTTTAAAATCTTCAAAAAAACCTTTAATATAAAGTATTATCTTTTAGTAATACCGGCACTATTAGTTGCCGTAAACAACTTCCCCATTATAGGGGTTATAAAAAACAACGTTGAAATTTTCGCGGGGAAAGACCATTTGGCACTTTATGTGTTTTATTGTTTTTCCGTTGGCGTTTATGAAGAAATAACGTTTAGGGGGTTAATTTTCCCGCTTTGTTATATTCTTCTTAAAGATAAAAAACACGGCTTATTTTTCTCGGTAGCGCTGTCTTCGGCACTTTTTGGGTTATCACATCTTATGAACTTAATAGGCGGTCAAAACTTTGGTGCAACCGCATTGCAAATAGGGTATTCATTTTTAATAGGTGCAATGTGCGGAATATCTATGATCGCTACGGGCAATATTTACTCGGCAATAATTTTGCATTTTATTTACGACGTTGGCGGGCTTATTTTAGACCCAAGCCTTAACGTTGCAAGGGGCAACCAGTGGGATAGTTTAACCATAACTATTACCGCTATTTTAGGTGTAATAGTTGCTCTAATTTACACCGTGTTCGCTTTTATAAGAGCGGATAAACCCGTAAGGGAACTTTTCGGCGTAGTCGATGCCGAAAAAGAGTTAAATACAAACGACTTAAAGCAAAACGTAGACGAAAAAGTTTAAGGAACAAAAATGAAAAGACAAAGCGGAATACTTCTTCCCGTATTTTCCTTGCCTAGCAAATATGGTATAGGCAGTTTTGGGAAGGAAGCCTATGAGTTTATAGACTATCTAAAAAGCGCAAAACAAAGCGTGTGGCAAATACTTCCACTCGTTCAAACGGGGTACGGCAATTCGCCATATTCTTCGGTTTGCTCGTATTCTTTTAACCCTTACTTTATAAGTTTAGACACTTTATACGAAGAAGGACTTATAGATAAAAAGGACTTAAAAAGCGCAGAATATAACGGTAAATATATAGATTACGGCTTTTTGTTCAACGTTAGATTTCCTATTCTAAGAAAGGCGTTTTCTCGCTTTAATAAAGAAAGCGCACCTTTCAAAAGGTTTATTAAGTCTAACGAATTTAGAAACTACGCACTCTTTTCGGCAATAAAGATAAAGACTAATTATTTACCACTTTTAGAGTGGGAAAACGGCTTAAAATATCGTGACGAAAAGGCGCTAAATGAATTTGAAAAACAAAACAAGGAAGAAGTTTTGTTTTGGTATTTTTTGCAGTTTACCGCAAAAAAACAATGGGAAAACTTAAAAAAATACGCCAATAAATCGGGCGTTAGTATTATGGGCGATATGCCACTTTACGTCGCGCTAGATAGTGTGGACGTTTGGGAAAACCCAACTCTATATAAACTTGACGAAAACTTTGCTCCCAAAAAGGTTGCAGGTGTTCCGCCGGATTATTTTTGCGAAAAAGGTCAACTTTGGGGCAATCCCGTTTACGATTACGATAAGCATATAGAAACAGACTTTGCTTGGTGGACGAATAGGCTTAAACGTGCCCTAAACACGTTTGACTTCGTTAGAATAGACCATTTCCGTGGGCTTGATAGGTACTACGAGGTAGATAGTAGTGCCGTAGACGCTGTAAACGGCGAATGGGTAGAAGTACCGAGTGTAGAACTTTTTAACGCGGTGCATAAAGAGATTGATAGGGATAGAATTATTGCCGAAGACTTAGGCATTATAGACGACGGGGTTAGAGAACTTTTAGAGTTTACCGGATACCCCGGTATGAAGATTTTATCTTTTGCGTTTAACGGAGAAACGGGGAATTTGTATCTTCCCGAACGCATAAACTCTAACAGTGTTTGCTATACGGGAACGCACGATAACGATACTCTTTTAGGGCTAATAGAAGGCGCTTCCGAGTGGGACTATAATAACCTTATTAAAGGTGTAAATAATTCGCTTGCACACTTTAAGATAAGAAAACGCGCGGTGGATAATAGTTCGCTTCTTGCAAGGATTATAGAACTTGGGTTTACGTGCAAGGCAAATTGGTTTATTATACCTATGCAAGATGCGTTGGGGCTTAACACCGATTATAGAATTAACGAACCGGGAAGCGTAAAAGAGCAAAACTGGGCGGTAAGACTAGAGAAAAAGCACTTTAAGAAATCAGTGGCTAACAGTTTAGCAATTTTAACTGAAAAATCTTGTAGGATTTAATATATATGAGTAAAACGAGAAAAACTTTTGCCATAATTTTAGGCATACTTACCGTATGCACCCTTGCGTTTATTTGGGGTAATTCTATTTTATCGATAGGAAGTTCGGCAGAAAGGTCAGGTAATTTATATGAAAAATTAAAGGGCATGTTAGACTTTCTTTTTGGCGAAGGGATAATCACCCACGATGTTTTTCGCAAAATGGCGCACGGCGGAGAATTTTTTATCTTTGGCTTAGAACTTAACTTCTTGTTCTTAAGCTTGAATAAATATCAAGTAAAATCGGTTATTTATATATTGCTTTGCGGATTTTTCGTTGCGGTAATAGACGAAACCTTGCAAATCTTTTCTAACCGTGGTTCAAGTTTAAC
>CAJMCT010000142.1 GCA_905211955.1 uncultured Eubacteriales bacterium
AAATGAAATAGTAGAAAAAGCAGGCGTCACGAAAGAAGATACCGTTTTAGAAATCGGGTGTGGTGCAGGTGCTTTAACTTCGGTTTTATCGGATAATGCAAAAAGGGTTGTCGGGTTTGAAATAGACCAAAAATTAAAGCCCGTTTTAAGCGAAGTTCTAAGCGGTAAAGATAACGTTGAAATAATCTATAAAGACGTGTTAAAAGTAGACCTTCGCGAACTTGAAAAGGATCTTGGCGACGGTTATATTTTAGTTGCAAACCTTCCTTATTACATAACTACTCCAATCATTATGACCTTTTTAGAAAAGGCAAAAAAAGTGCGAGCGCTAGTGGTTATGGTTCAAGAAGAAGTGGCTTATAGGCTTTCGGCAAAAGCGGGAAGTAGCGATTACGGTGCAATAACCGTAAGCGTTAATTTTAGTGGTAGTGCTAAGATTATAAAAAAAGTTCCAAGAGAAATGTTTACTCCCGCACCAAACGTCGACTCTGCGGTTGTGAAAATCGATATTGAAAAAGGTAAGTTTTTAGGCGTTGATTATTCTTCTTTCCGTGACGCGGTAAAATGCGGATTTGGAAACCGTAGAAAAATGCTTGTAAATAATCTTATGAACACTTATAAATTGCCTAGACAAACCGCGGAAGAAATACTTAGTAATTGCGGTATAAGTTTAACCGCAAGGGGCGAAGTATTAACGACTGAAGATTATATAAATTTATCCCAAAAATTATTAGAGAAAAACAAATGAAAAAACGAATTGTAGTTGCTAGTGGAAATAAAGGAAAACTCCGTGAAATTAAAGATATGCTCAGTGATTATGAAGTAATATCTTCGGCTGAAGCAGGTTTTGTTGGAGATATTGAAGAAAACGGAAACACTTTTTACGAAAACGCGCTTATAAAGGCAAAAACCGTAGCCGAATTCTTAAACGTTCCAGCCCTTGCAGATGATAGTGGAATTTGCGTTGATGCGCTAAACGGAGAGCCAGGGATTTACAGTGCAAGATATGCGGGCGACGGAATAGACGAACACAATAACGAACTGTTGTTAAAGAATCTTAAAGATAAGGATAATCGCAATGCAAAGTTCGTTTGTTGTATGGTTTATTACGATCCTAAAACCAAAGAAGTTTTAACCGCAAGTGGCGAGACTTTAGGCTATATTTTGGATAAGCCTTACGGCGAAAACGGTTTTGGATACGACCCGATTTTCCATAGTTATGATTTAGATACCTGCTTAGGTATCGCTTCTGAAGAACAAAAAAATACTATAAGTCATAGATATAGAGCGCTTAAAAAGATTAAGGAATTGCTTGAAAAGTGAAAACCTTTTTGATTCTGTCGGATAGTCACGGAAATTTACCTGTTCTACAAAAACTAAGGGGAATAATGAGCGAGTGTGATTATATAATTCACCTTGGCGATTATTATCACGATACGTATTCTTTTTCTCAAGAGTTTTGCGAGAAGATTTATGCGGTAAAAGGTAATTGTGACGGTGGCGGAGAAGACCTTGTTTTTGAAGCGTGTGGTAAAAAAATTCTTTTAACACACGGCGATAGATATAGCGTAAAAACAAGTCTATATAAACTTACTCTAAAAGCAAAAGAAATAGGCGCGGATATAGTTCTTTTTGGGCATACGCACCGTAGCGAGATAACCGAAATTGACGGCATAACTTTTATTAATCCCGGAACGCTTTCAGTGTACGGAGATACGACTTATGCGTATATGGTTATATCGGGCTCTAAGGTGATAGCAAAAATAGTAAACATTCAATAGGTGATTTTGTGAAAATTTACGAAAATATTGAAGAATTAATAGGTAAAACCCCACTCTTAAGGCTAAACAATATAAAGAAAGAGTTGGGCTTAAAAGGAAACGTTTTAGTTAAACTAGAAAGTTTCAACCCTGCTGGAAGTGTAAAAGATAGGGCTGCACTTTTTATGATTAACGATGCCGAAAAACGCGGGATATTAAAGGAAGGCGGAACGATTATAGAACCGACTAGTGGGAACACGGGAATAGGTATTTCTATGATATCGGCTCGCCGTGGCTATAACGCGGTTTTGGTTATGCCCGACAGTATGAGTTTAGAGAGAATAAAACTCTTAAAAGCATACGGTGCGAAAGTGGTTTTAACCGAAGGAAAACTCGGAATGAAAGGGGCTATAGAAAAGGCTCTTGAAATACAAAAAACCACTCCAAACAGTTTTATCGTTGGTCAGTTTGAAAATCCTTCTAATATAGATGCGCACTTTTTTACAACAGCAAGGGAAATTTTAGACGACACTGAAGGCGATTTTAGTGCCTTTGTTGCCGGTATTGGTTCTGGCGGAACTATTAGTGGAACGGGTAAGTTTTTTAAGGAAAACAACTTAAAGGTAAAGATAATCGGTGTAGAGCCTTATGATTCTCCGCTTATAAGTTTAGGAAAAACAGGTCCGCATAAAATACAAGGCATAGGCGCAAATTTTGTTCCTAAAAACTATAAAAACGAGTTTGTTGACGAAGTTATGACGGCAGAATATAATGAGTCTAAAAAGGCGGTAAAACTGCTTGCTGAAAAAGAAGGAGTATTGGTAGGAATATCTTCTGGGGCAAGTTTATCGGTT
>CAJMCT010000143.1 GCA_905211955.1 uncultured Eubacteriales bacterium
CGCCTGCCGGGCTGCCGTTTCGGAAACCGGGCGGATGATGGCTGATGTTCTGTCACAAACACAAAGGAGATGCCGATATAAAAAGTTCTGTTTTAGTGTTAAAAAAATAACACGTTTGATGCCTTTATTCTAACAATTATTATAGCCGAAGTCTAATACTTTTATAGCAAAAAAACAATGCATTTTAAGCATTAATGTGTTATAAATATGATTATGGAAGTTTGGTGTGATGCATTTACGGCTGATATTGCGAAGGGTTAATACGAAGATACATAAAGACGGGGGACGTTAGGAATGACATTGAATCAGATTTTATATTTTCAGAAGATAGCGAATCTGGAAAATTATCATCAGGCGGCGGAAGAATTATATATTAGTCAGCCTGCGGTTTCTCAGGCAATCAAACAGTTGGAATCGCAACTTGGGGGAAAACTTTTCAACCGCACGCATAAGGGTATGGAACTTTCTGAAAAGGGTGGAAAACTTATATTCCCAATAGTAGAAAGCGCGTTAGAACTTTTTGAAAAAGCAGAAGAAAAGTTTATCGAACTTAAAGATACGGCAACGGGCAGTTTAAGGGTATGCTCGTCTGACACCGTTTTAACGCATATACTTTTGCCTAAGATTAAAGAGTATAATAAAAAATATCCGCAAGTAAAACTCGTTTTGCACAACAGAACTTCTCAAGAAACCATTGAACTTTTAAAAAACAAAAAGTGCGATTTGGGGTTTGTAAATCTTCCTATCGAAGATACGGACGTTAACTTATCTTCAAGCATAACCGAACTTCACGACGTGTTCGTTGCAAGCAGTTGCTTTGAAGAACTAAAAGATAAAGAGATAGAACTAAAAAGATTGCAAGACTACCCCTTGCTTATGCTTGAACTTTCCACTTCTACTAGGCAAGCAATAGTAAACTTTGCGCACTCTATCGGCGTACATTTACACCCCGAAATAGAAGTTGCAAGTTTAGAACTTATGGTGGAAGTTGCAAAAAGCGGTATGGGGATTGCGTGTATTCCGAGAGAGTTTGTAAAAAAGGAATTAGAAGAAGGCAGTCTTTTTGAAATAAAAACTAATCCGTCACTTCCGACGAGAGCAATAGGCTTAGTTCTTCCAAAAGGCGAAAGCATGACATTTGCGGTTAAAGAATTTATTAAAACGTTATAAGGGGATTTGTATGGAAATTTGGCAAGCAATAGTTCTTGGTGCGGTACAAGGTATTGCGGAATTTTTGCCCATCTCATCTAGCGGGCACTTAATTTTATTGCAACACTGGTTCGGCATTACTGATAACGTCTTGTTTTATTCTATAATGCTACACGTGGGAACGCTTATTCCCGTCGTCATTGTTTTATGGAAACAAATTATAGGGCTATTCAAAAAGCCGTTTAGTAAGTTAGGGTATTTGATTTTAGCAACTATCCCTGCCGGCGTTATCGGAATAGTTTTATCACTATTCGTTGATTTAGACGCGATTTTTGCCGAACACATTTGGCTACTTGCGATAACTTTCCTGTTTACCGCAGGCGAAATGATGTTTTCTGAATACTATTCAAAGAAAAAGCAAATGGCAAACCCAATAAACGTTAAAACTTCGTTTATAATGGGTTGCGGGCAAATGGTTGGGGTTGTCCCCGGTATTAGCCGAAGCGGAACTACGATTACCGCAGGGTGTTTAGCAAAGGTTGACAGAAAAGAAAATGCCGACTTTACCTTTATTATGAGTATCCCTATTATTTTAGCAGCGGTAGTGTTAGAAGGCTACGACTGTATAAAAGCAGGCACTTTAGGGGACATTAACGTTATAGCGCTTCTCGTTGGTGTTTTAACGTCGGCAGTTTGCGGATACATAGCCATAACCTTTATGCTAAAAATTATAAGAAAAGCAAACTATAAGTGGTTCTCGTTATATCTTGTACTTTTAGCAATATCAACGGTTATTTCGGCGGTAGTATAAAAGGCGGAAAAGAGATTGATAAAAAAAGTAGACTCCGAACGGCTTTTAAATAAACTTAAAGGGGATAATCCTTGCCAATCGGGAAAGACTTTACGAAAACTGATAAAATTGAAATTAAAAAAGGGAGATGTATACAAATGAAAAAGTTCTTTACTGAATTTAAGAAGTTTATTACACGTGGCAACGTTGTAGACCTTGCTGTTGGCGTTATTATCGGCAGTGCGTTTACCGCTATCGTCACCGCACTTACAAAAAATATTTTAACTCCGCTTATCAACGGCTTAATATTTTTAATTTTTGGCGGTGCTTCATCAGAACCCGTTTACACCGTACTCGTTGGCGTTTATACCGATACAGGCATGCTCGATACTGCTAAGTCTATTCTTATCGACTGGGGCGCATTTATAAGTGCAATCATCAACTTTATCTTAGTTGCGTTCATTTTGTTCCTTATCATTAAAACCATAAACAAGGTTCAAGAAGGCAACGTAAAACTTTCTAAAAAGTTAAAAAAGATTACCAAAGAAGATAGAAAAGAACTTAAGAAACGCGGTATTAAACTTTACGATAAAGATGCGGTTGACGCATACGTAAAAGAAAAGGAAGAAAAG
>CAJMCT010000144.1 GCA_905211955.1 uncultured Eubacteriales bacterium
CCTGCTGTATTCGTGAAAACGCTGAAGATAGGGCAGAAGGGAATATCGGCGCTTTAAAACAACTAAAAAAGAAAAATAAAAATCTTATTATTGCCGTTGGTGGTTGCATGACTCAACAACCAAATAAAGCGCAAGAATTAAAAGATAAATTTCCTTTTTTAGATATAATATTTGGCACGCATAACCTTGAACATTTTAAGGAATTATTGCTTAAAAAACTATCGCAAAAGAAAGCCGTAATCGACGTTTGGGAAAAGGAAGGCGAAATTATTGAAGGCACACCAAAAACCCGAACAAGTTTCCCAAATGCATGGGTAAACATAATGTATGGTTGCAATAATTTTTGTACCTATTGTATTGTTCCTTACGTTAGGGGCAGAGAGCGCAGTAGAAAATTAGAAGATATTTATAACGAGTGTAAATCGCTAATTGAAAGTGGTTATAAAGAAATAACACTTCTTGGTCAAAACGTAAACTCTTACGGAAAAGACATTGGAAGAACTTTCCCCGAACTTTTAGAAAAGATAGCAAATATTGAAGGAAAGTTTAGACTAAGATATATGACAAATCACCCAAAAGATTTATCGAAAGACTTAGCATACGTTATTAAAAACAATAAAAACATTTGCCACTCAATCCATCTTCCCGTTCAGTCAGGGGCTAACAACGTGCTTAAACTTATGAATAGAAAATACACTAGGGAAGATTATTTGGAAAAGGTTGAAACTCTAAAGAGTATCGTCCCTGATATTGCCATAACAACCGATATTATGGTAGGATTCCCAAATGAGAGTGAACAAGACTTTTTAGACACTTTTGACCTTATGAAACGTGTAGAATTCTCTGGCGCTTTCACATTTATATATTCAAGAAGAAGTGGAACTGTTGCCGATAAAATGGATGGGCAAATTCCTGAAGAAGTATCGAAGGAACGTATAATGAAACTTATAGAGTTCCAAAACGATTTGAATAGAAAAACATCTTTAACCTACCAAGGAAAAACCATTGAAATTCTTTGCGAAGATTATGACGAGAAGAAAAAAATGTATTTAGGGCGTGACGAATACGGGAGAATGGCTTATTTTAACGGCAATTCAAGTCTTATAGGAAAATTCGTTATGGTTAAAATTATAAAAACAGGTGGGATTTCGCTTATTGGCGAACTTGCAAATGATTAAAATAAAGGTAAAAAATGAGTAAAGAAAAGAATAAAACGTCTCCAATGATGGAGCATTATCGTAAAATTAAAGCCATGTATAACGACTGCGTGGTTTTTTATAGACTTGGTGATTTTTACGAAATGTTTGACGACGATGCCGTTAGAGTATCTGAAATGTTAGAATTGACTCTAACGGGTAGAGATTGTGGCGAAGAAAAGAGAGCGCCCATGTGCGGTATTCCTTTTCATGCTGCCGATCAATATATAGCAAAACTTGTTTCTTTTGGAGAAAAAGTCGCTATTTGTGAACAAATTTCAAGCGCCAATGGAAATAATAAACTGTTTGAAAGAGACGTTGTAAAGATTGTCACGAACGGCACACTTACTAATAACGAATTAATTGAATCAACCAAAAACAACTTTTTGGCTTCGATTTGCGTTGATAAGAAAAACGCATCTATTTCTTGGGCGGACATAACTACTGGCGAATTTTACGTTAAAGATTTGTCTGGCGACGATTACGCTGAAAGATTGATGGATGAACTAGTTAAAATTTCTCCTGCGGAAATTATCGGCAGTAGGGAAGCCGAAGAAAAGTTTAGAGAAATGCCCTTGATTAAATATGGTGTTTTACCTAAAATTTCTTACTTTTTAGAAAGTGAATTCAACCTTAAAAACGCCGAAAATACTCTTAAAAATCAATTTAACGTAGCATCTCTTTCTGCATATAACTTTCAAACCGATATATCTGTTTCCTCATCTGGTGCGCTTATTTCTTACCTTAAACAAACACAAAGAAATTCTATCGACGTTATAAGAAATATAAAAGTCTTAAAAGACGAAGATGTTTTAATGCTTGACGTAAATGCGGTTAGAAATTTAGAACTTACAAAAACCCTTAGAGACGGCAAAAAATACGGCTCACTCTTATGGCTTTTAGATAAAACCAAAACGAGTATGGGCGCAAGAAAACTTCAAAGTTGGATATTGTCACCACTTTGTGACAAGAAAAAAATTGAATATAGACAAGGCGGGGTTAAAGCGTTTTATGATAACACCCTAATTCGTCAAGGACTTACCGATATTTTTTCTTCAGTAAGAGACGTTGGTAGAATTAGCGGTAGAATTTCAAACGGCATATTAAATCCCAAAGATTGCTTAGCGCTAAAAGATTCTTTAGAAAATATTCCGAGCATAAAGTTTCAATTATCAGGGATAAATTCTGAATTTGTTAAAAATATTGACTCTAATCTTAAAGATTTTAGTGATATAGTTTCTCTTATTAGTTCTGCGATAAATCCTGAAGCGTCGTCTATTATGAAAGACGGTGGATATATTAAAGAAG
>CAJMCT010000145.1 GCA_905211955.1 uncultured Eubacteriales bacterium
TTCTGCCCACCTTTCGCCAAGCATATCGGCTCCTTTTGAGTGCCCACTAACTATTTCAACGTCTTTTGGGGTAAGTTTTTTCAACTTTAACACCTTATCTAATATATTTTTTAATAGGTTATAATTTTCAAAATGCCTGCCACCACAAACTAAAATTCTTAATTTATACATTTTTCTTTATCCTTTTGTCTGGTAAGTGTAAAATATGTATTTTACCATCTAATGATTCTTTTAGCTTAGTACAGTTATTGTTTGCTTTATCTGTTAGGCACTCCTTAACAACCTTATCAGCAACTATCTCCCAACTTTTATATATCTCGCTGTACAATTTAAAATCTTTTACCTTTACCCAAAACTCTTCAAAGTAAGATTCCTCAATTAGCAAATAATTTCCTGCCCCAAGATTTACATATTCCCAACCTATTGGAACAATAGAACTAATACCAAAAGGTCCTATTTCACAATTACGCAACGTTGGAAAAAATTGTCCAACTTCTTCAATAGTCATTTTGTTTTTAACATAATTAATCTCATACCATTGTCCATTACTTTCAAGGAATTTTATCACACCAGGCTCTCCCATCGCTCCACAATGAGCAATTTTAATGAAAGCTATATTATCAAATAGTTCTTTTGACAAATCATTTTTATTTAATTTTGTTGCTTGAAATTCAGTCATATATAACCTTTTAACTATGCTACCATTTTGCAGGTAGCCTTTATTGCTTCAATTTCTACGCTTGTTAAAACGTCTTTGTTCATTAGTGCAGTTGCAAGTTTATCTAAAAATTCACGATTGTCTATCAAAATCTTTTTGGCTTTTTTATAAAAGTTTTCCATTTCAAAAGCCAATTGCATATCACGTCTTTCACTAGTTCCTTGAGAAGATTGATTATCTTGAATCCATCTGTCAAAGCCATTGCTGCAATAGTCATTTACGAACCTTAAAACAATATCAAATGCCCTATGTAAATCGTTGTTTGCGCCAACGTCTGTTTCGCCAAAAACAGTTTCTGTTGCAGCTTTCCCACCAAGTATAACCGTAACACGATTTTCCATATATTCTTTTTTAATCCAATATTCTTCTGGTTGATAGTAGTTCGTAAACCCACCAGCACTACCACCGTGAGAACGAACGGAAACAAAGTTTACAGAACCAGGTTCTAACACTTCTGCTATAACTGCGTGCCCTGCTTCGTGATAAGCAACTGCCTTTAGCACTTCGGGCGAGTGGGCATGTTCTTTTTCGGGTGCTTTATGAATAATTCTCAAACACGATTTAACGATATCGTCCATTTCAATTTTGTCTTTCCTATTAAAGCCTGCATAAACACCTGCTTGATTTATAACAGTCTCAAGTTCAGCACAACTAGCGCCATTAAGAAGTTTAGTAATGGTTTTTACATCAACGTCGGAAACGAAGTTCTTTCTTTTTATATAGTGTTCAACGATTTTTTCAGCATCTTCGCCTTTGGGAGAATTTACTTCAATTCGGTTGTCAAATCTACCTGCACGAAGAAGTGATCCAGGTATAGCGTCTTCGTCGTTAATGGTTGCTAAAACAAATACATTTTTATTTTTAGCATCGTCTATACATGATTGTACCGTAACAAACTCTTCACTATTCCTGTGATATCTATCGCCGTTTGCAGAAAATTTGTCCATGTCGTCGAGAAAAACTATTGACGGTGCATTTTTAACCGCTTCATCAAAAGTAGATTTAATATGATTTACAAAATCACCATCGGGCTTATCTTTACGGCAAGTAAACGCCTTTCTTCCACTTGCTTTTATAAAGCAGTTTGCCATAAGTGTTTTGCCAAGACCTGGGTTGCCAGATAAAAGCAAGCCGTTAGGCACTGAAACACCTAGTTTAGAATAAAATTCGCTATTTCTCATAATATCGCAAATCTTAATCATTTCGTTTTTTATCGACTTATAGCCGATAACTGGTTCAAATTCTTTTTCAATTTCTGCTACTAATACTTGTTCTTTTTCTACCATATATTTATACCTCTTATGTTTTTTACACCTTAATAATAACCTTTTACTTGTCCCAAAAATAGTACACTAATTATCTTGTTAAAAGTTTTTTTCGTTTTTTAATAAATCTTTAACTCGCCACGCAATAGAATAAGTACATCTCAATTCTTTTTGCACCGTTGACGTTTTAAGCGTATCTAAATTGGCGCCCTTAAACCTTTCCCTTGCAACTTTAAGTATTTCATCTGAAACTATAACTTCCTTGTTAAAAGGAAAAACTTCTGGATTTTTTCTACCATTTTTTTGCGCCATATTAAACACGTATCTAAACTCATCCATATTCTCTACGTGCTCCCTAATTTCATCAAGCGGAGTGTCTAAATAAACTGTTTTTGCGTATTCAATTAATTCTTTTCTCATAATTTCACCTAAAAATTTTTTCTTGGATTCGTGAGAGCATTATATCAAACCACCCCCTAAAAAATAACTAATTTTAAGTTGAGATTGAAAATTTT
>CAJMCT010000146.1 GCA_905211955.1 uncultured Eubacteriales bacterium
CTAAAAAACTTTTTGAAGAAAACCTTTTCTATTCTAACGGTGAACCCGTAAAAGTAGTTATGGCAGACACTTGTATCGGCCGTGTACCCGAAGCCGCTGCATGCGCAAACAAGTTTAAAAAAGAAGGCGTTTCTATCACGTTATCAGTCACTTCATGTTGGTGCTATGGTAGTGAAACTATGGATATGGATCCCGATACCATTAAGGCTGTTTGGGGCTTTAACGGAACTGAAAGACCGGGCGCTGTATATCTTGCTGCAGTACTTGCAGGCCACGCACAAAAAGGACTTCCCGCTTTTGGTATTTACGGACACGAAGTTCAAGACGTAGACATGGTAGGCGAAATCCCCGAAGACGTAAAAGAAAAATTATTACGTTTCGGTCGTTCGGCAGTTGCGGTTGCAACCATGCGCGGTAAATCTTACCTTCAAATTGGTTCTCAATGTATGGGTATCGCAGGTTCAATCATTGACCAAAACGTTATGGAAGACTATTTTGGCATGAGAGTTGAATCGGTGGACGAAGTAGAAGTTCTTCGTCGTATGGAAGAAGGTATCTACAACGAAGAAGAATACCAAAAAGCGCTCGCTTGGACTAAAAAGCACTGCAAAATGGGTAGAGACGACAATCCTGAAATGGTTAAATTTACCGACGAACAAAAAGAAAAACAATGGGAATTCACGGTTAAGATGTACTGCATTATTAAAGACTTAATGGCAGGCAACAAAAACCTTCCAGATGCTTTTGAAGAAGAAAAAGTAGGGCATAACGCAATCGTTGGTGGCTTCCAAGGACAACGTCAATGGACTGACCACTGGCCAAACTGCGACTATCCCGAAGCATTGCTTAGTTCTACCTTTGACTACGAAGGTGCAAGAGAACCTTATACCTTAGCAACTGAAAACGACGTTCTTAACGGTATGGGTATGCTCTTTATGAGATTATTAACACATAGAGCACAAATTTTTGCCGACGTTAGAACATATTGGTCGGGCGAAGCAACAGAACGTGTGACTGGTTATAAATTAGAAGGTAAAGCAAAAGAATCTAACGGTATAATCCACTTGCTTAACTCTGGTGCTGCGTGCTTAGACGCATGCGGTGAATGTACCGACGAAAACGGCAACGCAATAATGAAGAGATGGTGGGAAGTCACTGAAGAAGATATTAAGAAGATGACTGATGCAACCGTTTGGTGCGAAGCAGGTTTCGATAACTTCCGTGGCGGTGGATATTCAAGCCACTACACGACTAAGGCGGAAATGCCTTGTACTATGATTAGATTAAACTTAGTAAAAGGCTTAGGTCCCGTTCTTCAAATTGCTGAAGGTTGGACTGTTAAACTTCCCGACGACGTATCAGATACGTTAATGGAAAGAACTAACCCGACTTGGCCTTGCACTTGGTTTGCACCACGTTGCGATGGAAAAGAAGGAAGCCCATTTAAGACCGCATATGAAGTTATGCAAAATTGGGGCGCTAACCACGGCGCAATCTCTTACGGACATATCGGTGCTGACCTTATTACAATGTGCTCAATGCTTCGTATCCCCGTATGTATGCACAACGTTAAAGAAGAAGACATTTTCCGTCCTGCTTGCTGGAATGCTTTCGGTATGGATAAAGAAGACTATCGTGCATGCCAAACTTACGGACCTATTTACAAGAAAAACTAATTTTACTAAAAACCAAAAACTCGGCTTTACTCTAAGCCGAGTTTTATTATGTAAATTTATGTCGAATTTTGTCATATAACTTTAAATTTCAAAAAATAAATTGCAAATAGATTTTAGGTGTGCTATAATATTTTCGCGACATACAATAAAATAAAATGCCAACTTTAAGGGAATACTTTAGTAAAAAGTGTATTCTCTCACCTTTAAGTTGGTTTAAGTATGTCGCAGTACGAAGAGATACATTTTTAATGCGTCTCTTTATGGGGCGCATTTTTTTTAAGGGGGGAAGTTTATGGAATACGAAAGAAAGGACTTACAATCATTGCCATTATGTGACCTTAGAAAGATTGGCTATGCTATAAAGGTGAAATCATCAACCACGCTAAAAAAAGAAGAACTAATAAACCAAATATTATTAGTTGCTAGCGGTGCAATACCGCCACATATTACTAATAAAGGTAGGCGACAACTAAATCCCCTTGATGTAGAAGTTGAAAAAGATATAACGATAAAAAGTGATATAACGTATAGTGTTGAACAACAACTTGAAAAAATTTTGGAAATAACAAAGTTATTTAAGGAGTTTGAAGCAAATTTGCTTAAAATATTAAACAAATAAAAAATCTCGCCTAATAAGACGAGATTTTTTTTGGAGCTGCTAACCGGAGTCGAACCGGTGACCTCATCCTTACCAAGGATGTGCTCTACCACCTGAGCCATATCAGCAAAAATGGCGACCCGGAACGGGCTCGAACCGTCGACCTCTAGCGTGACAGGCTAGCGTTC
>CAJMCT010000147.1 GCA_905211955.1 uncultured Eubacteriales bacterium
AAATAGGCGGTTGCTAGTCATAAGTCTATTTTGGTTGATAGATTTTCTTACAAGTTGTTTTTCGCGGAAAGTGTAAAGTTTTTCTTTTACCTTGTTTAACTGTTTTAATGGGATAAGTGAAAAGAATAAGCACCCCAAAGCCACCGATAGAACTTGGATATAGGTATACTCAGGGTATATGCCGAAAAGCGAAAATATTAAAAAGTCCGAAAACACGATAGAGCCTGCCGATATAAACCTTGAAATAGGCATAAAGCATTGGGCAAAAATACTCCAAACGATAAAAATGGAAACGTATTCAATTCTTCCGTAAAAAAGAGATAAACTAACCCCTAAAACCGCCGAAATTAGTGTGCAAGTTCCCTTTCTATAAAGGAAAGAAAACCCTAAGATAAAAAAGGCGGAAAAGCCTTTCCAAACTTCTGGGGAAAGGCTATTTGAAACGCCAAGCCCAACAACCGCAATTAAAACGAAAATGGTTGCAAGTTCTTCATAGTTTAACTTAAACTTTAAGCCTTTATTTATAACCGCTCTAAACGCAATTTGGCAAATAAAAGAAAGTATTGCGGTAAAAACGCTTACTAAAATTCGCTTATCGATTAAAGATTCGGTGATTGTGTCGCCTAAAAAGATATAGCCTAGCATAGATAAAAGCACGAAAACTGCAAGTTCGTATCTAACCTTAAAATCAAACCGTTTATAAATCAAGAACACGATAGATAAAAACACCGCCGATATAGAAACCGAAAGTATTAGCCCCGATTTGCCGATTACTAAAAAAGATAGGATAAGTAAAACAGGCGTAATAAAAGGCGAAGCACCTATAAAAAGGAGCGCACCGTAAACTGCGATAGGGTAGGGATAAATATCCTTTTCTATCGAAGAAAAAATCAAAAAAAGGCAAAGGACTGTTATGTAAGATAAAACGTTTTTATAGTCGAATTTAGATTTAAGTTTCACTTAATCCCCCTAAAAATAGTTAGAATACAAAAGTTAAACAAAGTATATATTAACTATGATAGGGATATTTAGGAAATTTTGGAAAATCGTAGCGTAAAACGGCTTAATTAAAAGTAATTGAAGGTATAAAAAAAAGTTTTGCAAAAACACTTTGAAAAATCGCAGTTTTAGTGTAAAATTTAAGTGTAGTAAAAAAAGGCGGTATTAAAGATGATTAAAGTCGGAATAGTCGGCTACGGCAATTTAGGTAAAGGCGTAAACTTAGCGGTAAATAGCGCCCCCGATTTAGAACTCGTTGGTATATTCACTCGTAGAAATCCCGAAAACGTTAAACCTTTAACGGACGTTAAGGTATATTCCTTTGACGAAATGAAAAATTTTAAGGATATTATCGACGTTATGATAGTGTGCGGTGGCAGTGCAACCGATCTTCCTGAAATGACGGGTAAAATCTTAAAAGATTTTAACACGGTAGACTCTTTCGATACCCACGCTAAAATCCCCGAATATTTTGAAAAACTTGACGCTGTTGCAAGAGAAAGTGGAAAGGTTGGTGCAATCAGTATAGGTTGGGACCCAGGTCTATTTTCTATTGCACGTATGCTTTTTGGTGCAGTACTTCCTAACGGCAACGACTACACTTTTTGGGGAAAAGGCGTTTCCCAAGGTCATAGCGATGCAATCAGAAGAATTGACGGCGTAAAGAACGCTATTCAATACACCGTGCCTATCGAGAGTGCGTTAGATAGAGTAAGAAATGGCGAAAACCCCGACCTTAAAACTTGTGAAAAGCATTTAAGAGAATGTTTCGTAGTAGCAGAAGAAGGCGCTGACAAGGCCCGCATAGAAAAAGAAATTAAAGAAATGCCCAACTACTTTAAGGACTATAACGTAGTGGTTAACTTTATTAGCGAAGAAGAACTAAAAGAAAAGCACTCTAAATTATTCCACGGCGGTTTCGTTTTAAGAAGTGGAAAGACCGAACAAGATACTAATCACATTTTAGAACTTTCTTTAAAACTCGATTCTAACCCGCAATTTACGGGCAGTGTTTTAACCGCATATGCAAGGGCGGTTGCAAGGCTTAATAGAGAAGGAAAAAGCGGTGCAGTCACTGTTTATGACGTTCCATTAAAATACCTTTCTGAAAAATCAGAATCTGATTTAAGAAAAACCCTTTTGTAAGGTAAAAAATGGCAAATAATTATAAAAGGCGTGCGAGAAAAACGGCATATAAAGCGGCGGAAAAAGTCGCTAAAAAATCACCCGCTCTCGCTATATTTTTAGTAATAATTATAGTTGCACTTGCAGTTGGCGGATACTTTGTTTATAAAAAGTTTTTTGAAAAGCCCAAAGCCCCACCTATAACTGGTGAAATGACCGTAGCCCCACCTATAACGGGTGAAATGACCGTGCATTTTCCAGAACTTGGCAGTTATTACACGGGCGATTGCACTCTC
>CAJMCT010000148.1 GCA_905211955.1 uncultured Eubacteriales bacterium
GTAGACGGTGATACTTCTACAAACGATATGGTAGTAGTCTTAGCAAACGGTATGGCAGGCAACCAAAAAATTACTTGCGACGGCGAAGACTTTAACGCGTTTATGAAGGCTCTAAACACCGTAAACGTTGCGCTTTGTAGAATGATTGCTTCTGATGGCGAAGGCGCAACTAAACTTTTAGAAGTTAAGGTTTCGGGTGCTAAAACCCAAGAAGACGCAAACAAGATTGCTAAGAGCGTTATTTGTTCAAGCCTATTAAAAGCCGCAATGTTCGGCGCGGACGCAAACTGGGGTAGAGTGCTTTGCGCGATAGGATACTCTGGTGCGGACGTAGATATTAACCACGTAGACGTTGCGTTCTTCTCTAACAAGGGTATGATTACCGTTTGCCAAGAAGGTAGCGGTATAGATTTTTCCGAAAGTTTCGCAAAAGAAATTCTTTCGGAAGACGATATAGATATAGTAATCAATCTTTATCAAGGCGAATATTCGGCAACCGCTTGGGGTTGTGATTTAACTTACGATTACGTTAAGATAAACGGAGATTACAGAACTTAAAAGGTGAAAATTATGGAAAAAAACTTTTCTAACTTACAGCGTGCGGAAATTTTAACGCAAGCCCTTCCTTACATTAAAAGATATAACGGCAAAATCGTAGTCGTAAAGTATGGCGGAAACGCCATGATTAACGAAGACTTAAAACAAGAAGTTATGGAAGACATCGTTCTTTTATGGCTTATTGGCGTTAAGGTTGTTTTAGTGCATGGCGGTGGCCCTGAAATTAGCGAACTTTTAGAAAAAATGGGCAAGCAAACCACTTTCGTAAACGGTTTAAGGGTGACTGATAAAGAGACGGTAGAAGTTGCTCAAATGGTGCTTTCGGGAAAGGTTAATAAGTCGCTTGTAAACCTTATTGGAAAATGGGGTGGCAAAGCCATGGGTATATCCGGTGTTGACGGAAAACTTATTACCGCACGTTCCAAAAACCCAGATTTAGGATACGTTGGCGAAATTACCAATATTAATATTGAACCCGTTTACGACCTATTAAACAAGGGTTATATCCCCGTAGTTTCAACTATCGGTCGTGACGACGAAGGCAACGTTTATAACATTAACGGCGATACCGCCGCCGCTTATATTGCAGGGGCGCTCGGCGCTAAACGTCTTATTATGATGACGGACATCGCGGGTATTTTAAGGGATAAAGACGATATAAATACGCTTATCCCCGAAATTACCGTTAGCGAAGCAACGGGCCTTTTTTCCGAAGGGGTTATCTCGGGCGGTATGATACCTAAGGTAGAATGCTGTATAACCGCTATCGACAAGGGTGTTAAAAAGGTTATCATTATGGACGGTAGAGTTCACCACTCTATACTTATGGAATTACTTACCGACGAAGGTGCCGGCACTATGGTCGTTAGAGAGGTTAAAGGTGATAAAAATGTCTGATTACAAAAATCTTGACTCAACTTATATAGCAAACACTTACGCGCGCTTCCCCTTGCAAATCGTAAAGGGTAAGGGCGCATTTGCCTATGACGAAAAAGGCAATAAATATATAGACTTAGGCACGGGGATTGGCGTAAACGCATTGGGGTATTCTAACCCTTATTGGAAAAAAGCCGTAAAGCGCCAACTAAACTTAGTTCAACACACTTCTAACCTTTATTACACAAAGCCTTGCATAGACCTTGCTAAGTTTTTGTGCAATAAAACGGGACTAAAAAAGGTCTTCTTTGCTAACTCTGGGGCGGAAGCCAACGAGTGCGCAATAAAACTTGCTCGTGCTTACGGCGCTCAAAAAAAGGGCAAAGACTGTTTTAATATTATTACCCTAAAAAACAGTTTTCACGGTAGAACGATTACAACACTTTCCGCAACGGGACAAGACGTTTTCCACCAAAAGTTTAACCCCTTAACTTGCGGTTTTTTATATGCCGATGCTAACGATTTAAGTCAGGTTAAATCTCTCATTGAAAACAACGAAGTTTGCGGTATTTTAATAGAGTGTGTTCAAGGTGAAGGCGGTGTTTTACCGCTTGATAAAGACTTCGTTTTAGGCTTACAAGAACTTTGCAATAAAAACGATGTTTTATTTATGGTAGACGAAGTTCAAACGGGCAACGGTAGGTGCGGAAGTTATTACGCGTATATGGCGTGTCTCCCGACGTTATAACCACCGCAAAAGGTTTAGGTGGTGGGCTTCCTATCGGGGCTTGTATAATGGGCGAAAAGGCGCAAAACTTACTTTCTTTTGGCGATCACGGTTCAACCTACGGCGGAAATCCCGTTGCTTGCGCAGGCGCACTTGCGGTTGCAAGTAAAATTGATGAACTACTTTTAGAAGTAAATAAAAAGAGTAAACTTATTTTTGAAACGCTAAAGGGAAAATCGGGAAT
>CAJMCT010000149.1 GCA_905211955.1 uncultured Eubacteriales bacterium
TAAATGAAGCATCACTCGGCATTCGCCAATCACCGCGCGGGCTGAGTGAAACAGAACCAACCTTTGGTGAGTCCGGAATACAGGAACGCTTAAACTGACTTATAAAAAATCTTTTTGTAAATACCCCGAGCCACTTTGCAATTGCAGCTTCATCATACTTTGAGCCAAAAGCTTTCAAGGCAAGTTTTTCAATCTTTTCTTTTAAGTAGTCAAGGTTGAGTAATTTTTCTAATAGCAAGTTAGAGTTGTAGAAATAATGGTTGGTCATTTCAAAACCGATTTTTGCATCAACTTGAACGAGATTGTAAAGTACTTTAACAAGCGCCTTGTCTTCTTCTATAATCTCTAAAAGTCTTGCTTTATTGTCTGATGCGTTTCTCTTAAGGTATGCAAATTCCGCGTGTAAGAGAGCGGCTTTTAAGTGGTTATAACAACCTAAAGCACATCTTTTTAGTTCTTCAAACGCAAGGTTGCCGTTTAAGTTTTCAAGCACTTTTAAGCCCTTTTCCCAACCATCGCAAACGAGTTTGTATTGATTGATATAAATATCGGGGCCGTAAGGACCTGTATAGAATTCATAGTCGTCTCTCGCATAGCAAACCATGGTAGAAGTTCCGTTAGAACGTTCTAACGTCCAAAGGTTAGCAACACCTAAAGTGTCAGGACCATAGTAAAGGTTAGCAAGCGAGAAGGGGAGATTTACAAACGCATCGTCAAAGCAAGCGACTGCCTTTTGAACGTCCTTAGAATTTTCTCCGTAAGTCTTATCGTACCAAGCGCCCATATCGAAAGGCTCTTTAGAACAAAGTCCGTTGCAAAGGGGAAGGGCACCGCCAGGGTATCCGCCGAGCGACCAACCCATCATAAGACCGCTAACGCCAAGTTCTTTAAGGTTTTCTATGTGCTTAACCATAAGGCCAAAAGTGGGGATATAGGGGATAGCCGAAATTTCCCAACTATTGTTTACTTGAATCTTTGCCCAAATCTTGTGTCCGTTTTGTTTAGCACGTTTTAAGATTTTAAGTGAAATATCACTTGGGCCTATAACAGAGATAGAGTAGTCGAATACTTTTACGGGAACACCGCCACGGCAAAGGTCTTTTTCCGTTTCGCTAACGCACATAACGGTAATATCCTTATCTAAGCAATCAACACCGTTAAGAATCATTTCTTCAGTCCAGTCAGAGAATATCGACCAAGCCCAAAGGTTAGCAATAATCTTAGTTTTAACGCCTTCGTCACGAACGGCGTTCATCATAATATTACTGATTTCCGCGGACATTTCTTCGGGTTTTCTTTTTTGACATCTTTCACAAGTCAAGGTAATGCCTTGATGTTTTTGAACGAATAGTCTTGAAGCGCAGTGAGATGCGTTTTCACTCATAGTAATAGTCATAATGCCCGTAAGGAGCGGAACGTTTTTAACTAAGAAACGTACTGCGTTATATAAATATTCCTTAACTTCAGGGGTAGACGTGCAAAGACAATATTCGTTGTTTTCGGTAATTTGTCCTTTTAAGTTAGGATACTTTTCAAAGAACTCGCCCGGCAACGCTCTCGGTTCGTTAAGATATAAATACACGCCAAGACCGTGTTTTGCGCATCTTTCGGTAAGTTTTTTGAAGTTTAATAGACGTTTTTCATATCCAACCGAATATTTTTCGTCAAAGGGGAAGGGGGTAATATTCCTTAGGGTTTCTTGTACCCAAATACCGTTAATACCCGTCTTTTTTAGTTTTTCTAAATAATCGTCGGGGTAATCTTTAAGTTCGTCGTCGTCTAAAAATCCGTCGTAGCTTGCGATATAAGACGAAGTATATCTATCGGTGATTCCGTATTCTAAAGGTTCGTCGTAAACGCACTCTGGGGAATTAGAGAAAAAGTCGAAAGGCATAACTTCGGGATCGCGATAGTTTTCCTTCATAAACTCTTTAATGGTTGCAGTTTTTTCTTCTTCAGAAGCGGTTAGGGGAGAATAGACGGGGTCTTCAATTTCAGGCTTAGGACCTACTTTTACGTTTAAGAAATCGTAGTAGATTAAAAGGCGGTCGAACTCTTTTTCGCCCATATCGTCAAGGAAAACTCTAATCTTATCGTTGTTTAAGAGTTCCCAGTTATTTCTAACTATGGTGACGAAACCTTTCTTTACCCAATCGGGGTTAAACTTTATAACGTCAAGCCCCATTTTTTGTGCTTCTTTTTCGATAACTTTTTCATCGGTATTTAATACTTTTGCAAGTTTAAAGTTTTCTACCGTGCCG
>CAJMCT010000150.1 GCA_905211955.1 uncultured Eubacteriales bacterium
AAAAAATGATGGCGCTTTATAAAAAGAACGGCTATTCTATGTTTGGTGCATGCCTTCCTACGATAGTCACTTTGGTTATATTTATTGTTGCAATTAACGCATTTACAAACTATTCTAAATTCCAAACCAATAAAGATTACTACGAAATGAGCGTTGCTTATAACAGAGTAATTTATTCAGGTTTAGAAGCGGATGGCGATTTAGTAAAGTTTAACGAAGAAAACGGCAAATTAGAATTCGATAATAAATCTATTATTGAAGACCAAGACGGAATTATAGAAAAGGAAAACGTCGTTTATAACGTTAAAAAAGGCACAGATAACGGCGCAAATTACTATACTATTAGTACCGCAAACAGTTTTGTTTCTTACAAAACTTATTACGTTATAGACGGTGAAAACTTAACAGTTTCTAACGGCGAATACATTCTTTTAGAAGAAAAGATTAAAGAAGAAAGTGTTAAAACTGATAGTAAAATCAAAAACGAATTTAATAACTATTTGCTTTTAAATTACGATGCTGAAACGGGCGAAGGTATTACCTTAGAAAAATATTTAGAAACCGAAGGCAACACAGTTAAAGGATTTATGAGCGCAATAGGAAGCAACAAGTCCGCTGAAAAGTATAAAGACGTTGTTAGTAGTTTCTTATGGGTTAAAAATATTTGGGAAGTAGATAGTCCGATGTCTCACCCCGTAGAAGACACGTGGGAAACTTTCATGACCAGCCAAGGCTATGAACCGAGAGACGGATATTTAAGCAATATGGACCAAGATAAGTTTAATCTTTTAACTGCCGACTTAGTAGAAGAAAAAGACTCGGCAAACGGATACTTTATTTTGGTTGTACTTACCGCGGGTATGGCGTTCCTTTCTCAATTCATTATGGGAAAATCGCAAAAAGCGTCAATGGAACTTCAAACGGTAAACGGACAAGGCGCACAAACGCAAAAAATTATGATGTGGATGATGCCTATCATGATGGCGGTGTTCTCGTTTATGTATACCGCGGCTTTCTCTATCTACATGATTTTAAGCCAAGTTTTATCGATAGTGTTTACCTTAGGCACTAACGTTATTATCGATAGAAAGTTTAAGAAAAAAGAAGGCGCAACCGAAACCCAAAAGATAAGGGGTAGAGTTTACGTTCCAAAGGAAGAACCAAAGCCTGCAAAAGAAGATAAGAAAAGAAAGAAAAACGAGCCTCAAGGCCCCGACTTTATTAACGGCGGTAAACCGCATATTAGGGGAAGATTAAAGTAGTAAAAGCGCTCGCGTGGAGGATATAATGGAATTTACAGCAAAGACGACCCAAGAAGCAATCGAAACTGGGCTTAAAGAGTTAGGCTTAAAAATGGAAGAAGCTGAAATAGAAATTAAGGAAGAGCCCACCAAAGGTTTATTCGGAAAATTAAAAGGCAAAGCAGTAGTAGAAATTTCCGCTAAAAAAAGCGGTGAAGACAAAGCCTTAAAGTTTGTTAACGACGTATTAAATCTTCTTGATTTAACCGCAAAAGCAGAACTAGATGGCGACAAAGAAAAACCGTCAATAAACATTATTGCAGAAAATTCTTCTTCGGTTATAGGCTATCGTGGTGAAGTTTTAGATGCGCTTCAAACGTTAGCAGGCGCAGTTATGAATATCGGAAAAAAAGACTATAAAAAGATTGTTGTTAACTGTGAAAATTATAGAGAAAGAAGGGAAGAAACCCTTATCGCTCTTGCTAAAAAGTTAGAAGAAAAAGCAACGGCTATGCGTAGAGACGTTATCTTAGAACCGATGAGTCCGTTTGAAAGAAGAATTATACACACGGCTCTTGCTAATAGCGAAACGGTTAAAACCACTAGCGACGGTAAAGAACCCAATAGATACGTAGTAATCGTTCCCAACGATAAAGACGAATTCTCTCGCCCATACAACGCAGGTAGAAATACTGATAAGGGTAGGGGACAAAGAGATAGAAGAAACGGTGGTAGAAACGGCGGAAGAAAGTTCGATAAACGCGGTGGAAAAAAACCTGCGAAAGAGCAAGGCGAAAAGAGAAAAACTTATACTACGTTTAGTTTTGGTACTTTCTTAGGAAATAGCCTAAAAGATAAAGAATAAAAAATATAAAACTAAAACTCGGTAAAATCTTACCGAGTTTTCATTTTTACTTTATTAAAAACTAAAGGTATGCTAAAATAAAAATATGGATAGTAATGATATAAGAAAAAAAATTAAAG
>CAJMCT010000151.1 GCA_905211955.1 uncultured Eubacteriales bacterium
GAAAAGGAAAATAAATGCGAAAAGACAAGCCACAAGATATGATAGCCCAATCTTTATTCCGTCTTTTTTTCTATAATCGAATTTTCCTGCAAAAAATAGAAGATACACCGCATCTCCGTACCAGTTAAGTGTGGTAAAACTCCCCTTAAAAATTTTTCCTAAGCCTTGCGCACCGATAGGCAAAACAGCCCCGAAATCCACGTTGGAAACGGAAAGTCCAAATATAAACGAAAACCCAATCAAAGATATCCAGCACAAAATATCCGAAACTCTACCAAGAATTCTTAGGTGTTTTAAGCATATATAAAAGCAAACTATAACAAATGGTAAAAAGTATAAAAAGCTAGGATTATTTAGGTATAAACTAAGTTCAATATAATCTCTTTGTTCGATGATAGGTAGCAATGCTTTTAAGAAAAAGTAAACTGCGTAGACGACGTAAACTGTTTTAGCGGTGCTTTTGCTAAAATTATTTTCAAGCAAGGTAAAGTAGTCCGTCTTGTTTTTTTTGCAAAAAAGTAAAAGAACTGCAAGCGTAATTCCGTCTAACAAAAAACTAAAAAGAGCGGAAATCCACATATCTTCACCGCTAATGCCAGCCAAAACGCTCGGCAACATAAAAAACTTAATTATAGGCAAAAACGCAATAAAGAAAAAGCAAATTTGCCTTGTTTTTAATTGGTATTCCATAATTATCCCTTCCTTTTAAGATTGCCTTTAACGTTCACGTTTTTAAGCGAAACTGGGCGATGACTTTGTTCTAACAAAAATCCCTTGTAAATACTATCTTTTAAGTCTTTGGTAATAAGCGGTGAAAATGGGGCCATCAACGGCGTAGAATAACTTTCAAACGACGTTAGATAAATAAGCATAAAACAAAGTCCGCAAAGTATTCCGTAAACCCCAACAGAGCCTGCAATG
This sequence comes from uncultured Eubacteriales bacterium, assembly GCA_905211955.1. GTDB lineage: Bacteria > Bacillota > Clostridia > Christensenellales > Borkfalkiaceae > UBA1259. The sequence continues at coordinate 922 of CAJMCT010000151.1, forward strand.
ATTAAGAATATAAACCTAATTATAGAAAAGGTGTGTTCTAATTCGGGCGCGGTGTAAAGGCAAATCCCCGAAAAAGCAATTATCATAAGCGTAGGTGCGGAAATAATACCCGCAGTCACTGCCGTTTCACCTAAAACTAAACCACCTACGATAGATACCACCATGCCCACGTATTTTGGCATACGAACGCTCGCTTCGTTTAAGATTTCAAAAATCAAAAGGGTGAAAAACATCTCATAACTTGCGGAAAGTGGTATTCCTTTAATACTGTTTACTATGGTTAATAAAAAACTTAAAGGGATAAGTTGCAGGTGAAAAAGTTCGGCGCTAACGTAAAAGGCAGGTAATAATATAGCAATTATAACCGATAAAATTCTTATGGCTCTTGCAAAGGTTGCACTATACGCCGAACTATAATAATCGCTTGGACTTTGCAAGTCTTCTATAAGAAGATAAGGCACGGTAAGTGCTATAGGCGACCCGTCCACAAAGATAGCAACTCTACCTTCAAGCATTTTTGCGGCGAGAATATCGGGCTTTTCAGTGCTTCCCACTTGTCTAAAAAGCGAAGTTTTATGCTCGCCCAAAAACTTGGCTACGTAAGAGGAGTCAAGCACCGCGTCTATAGATATATCGTTTAGTTTTTTCTTTACTTTATCAATGATTTTCTTGTCAACAATGCCGTCTATATAACAAATAGAAACGGGGGTTTTAGAATATCTTCCAATCTTTATGTCTTCAACTTTTAAAGAAGACGTTTTAAGTTTTCGCCTTATCAAACTGATATTTACGTCAAGGCTTTCAACAAACCCTTCGCGTGGGCCTTTAATAACGGTAGAAGTGGGCGGTTCCATAATAGCCCGTCTTTCAAACTTGATAAGGTTAAAAATAAACCCTTCGTTTATGCCGTCCACTAAAAGCGCAGTAGACCCTGAAACCACTTGGTCTATAATCTCTTCAAGTGTTTTAACCGTCTTTTTTTCAGGGCTTAAAAAAGTATCCATAAGGTCATCTTTATTAGGCGAATTAGTTAGTTTTGCTATCGGGCGCAGGATAAAATCCCCGATTTTATCCTTGTCGGTAATATCCTTAACGAATATAATAACTGCATCGCTGTTAGAAACTTTAACGTCTATAAACTCTATGTCGTCAGAGTCTAATCTCTTTTTCAAAAACTCAAGGTTATCCTTTAGCCCTTTAAAAATTTTCATAAAGTTAGTATTTTAACGTGTAAAAAAATTATTCGGTAAAATTT
>CAJMCT010000152.1 GCA_905211955.1 uncultured Eubacteriales bacterium
TGAGTTGCCCCGGCGGTTGCGTAAACGGTGGCGGACAACCTTTCGTTGATGCGTTCACTCGTTCAGACGTTGACTATAAGGGATTAAGAGCAAAAGGTCTTTACGACGACGATGCTTCTATGAGAAAGAGAAAAAGCCACGAAAACACCACCATCAAAGCACTTTACGATAATAACATCGGTGAAATCGGTGGACATAGAGCGCACGAACTCTTACACACTCATTACGAACCCAAAAAGAAATAAAAAACAACAAAATAAAAGAACCCGAAAGCACTTTCGGGTTCTTTTTTTATTGCGTGTAAAATACTAATTAAAAGGGTAAATCGCAAGTTTAGTGGTAAAAAAGTCAAAAAAAATTTATTACAAAATATTGTAATGATAAAAATATAGGTGTATAATAATATAGTAATTTAGCCCAAATGGGCAGGAGGTATATATGAAATATACGGAAACGATAATGTGGAAAGAAATCAACGAAACTAAAAATGCTTTTATAAACATCGTTAAAAACAACGAAAAAACTATTAAAGCGCTTGCGGAAACTATTAAAAGTAGCGGAAAAACGCATTTTATGTTGTCGGCGCGCGGAACTAGTGACCACGCAATGATGTACTTAAAATACATGTTAGAAATTAAAACGCCGTATACTGCGGGCTACGTTGCACCGTCGGTAGTATCTTTATACGACGGGAAGATTAACTATGCTAACTGCGTATTTATCGGTTGCAGTCAAAGTGGTATGGCAGAAGACGTAAATTTAAGTTTAAGTCTTGCTAAATCTCAAGGTGCAATCACCGTTGCAATCACCAATAACGAACAAAGTTTAATGGCAAAAACTGCGGAGTATCATTTATTTTGCTCGGCAGGTGAAGAAGTAAGCGTTGCGGCAACCAAAACTTATAGTGCGCAAATGTTCTTGTCCGCTTGGCTAGTTGCTGAACTTTCAGGGGATAAGAGTTTATTAGAAAAATTATTAAAACTTCCCGAACAAGTTGATAAGGTTATGCCTACTATCGACGAAAAGACTACTGCTTTTGCCGAAGACGGACTTATCGCTATGAAAGGCGGTTTCGTGTTGTCGAGAGGTATTACTTATTCTATAGCATTTGAGCAAGCGCTAAAACTTCAAGAAACGGCTTATAAGCAAATGAAGGGTTATGCAAGCAGTGATTTCTATCACGGACCTATGGCTATGGTAGACGAAACTACCCCCGTAATCGTTTACGCTGCAAAAGGTGACGGCAAAACCGAAGTTATTCGTGCCGATCAAAAGAAGAGCATAGATAAAATGATTTCCATGAACGGTCCCGTATACTTAATTACCGATGACGAAACGTTAAAGAGCGACTACGAAGGCAAAATTAGAGTGGCGCTCCTTGATAACGACTTAGGCGAAGAATGTGCAATATTTAACTTTGCACTCTTTGCACAAACTCTTGCATGCAAGGTATCTTGTGGTGTAGGAAATACCCCCGATAATCCGAGAGTATTAAATAAGATAACCATTACCGTTTAATTAAAATAAAAAGGTAAGGCTAAAAAAACAATTTAAGCATAAACTAAATATAGGCGGTCTGTTTTAGATAAGCAAGACCGCTTTTAGTTTATTATGAAAGATAGAAATTATAAAACAATTTATAAAACGCTTACCGTTATTATAGCGGTTATACTACTTTTTTTTGCGGGGATATTCGTTTATAGGTTTATAGAAAAAAAGTATATGTATCCACTCGCCTATAAAGAAGAAGTGAGTTTATGCTCTCAAGAGTTTAACGTGCCAAATACTCTTATATATTCAATAATTAAGGTGGAAAGTGGCTTTATAAAAAGCGCAAAAAGTGAAAAAGGTGCGATAGGTCTAATGCAGTTAACCCCCGATACCGCTCAATATATCGCAAATTTGCTTAACGAAAAAGAGTACGATTTGTATAACGAAAAGGTAAATATAAGGTTTGGTACTTTTTATATTAAATATCTGTTAGATAGGTTTGAAAACCCGTCTACTGCAATAGTTGCCTATAATGCAGGGGAAGGAAACGTTAGGGGTTGGCTAAAAAACAAAGAGTATAGTTTAGACGGCAAAACACTTGAAAATATCCCGTTTAATGAAAGTAAAAAATATTTAGAAAAACACTTGCATAATAGGAACCATGATGTTATAATATCATGGCG
>CAJMCT010000153.1 GCA_905211955.1 uncultured Eubacteriales bacterium
AATACTTATATTATGGTGCAGTATTATATTATTCAGCAATATAAGAAAAGTTTACCTTTAATTTTACGGGGTTATATATGAAAAAGATTTTAGCAAAAATTATCGTTTCCCTTCTCGCAGTCGTAATGAGTTTGGCTGCGGTTGGTTGCAGTTGCAGTAGTTCTAATTGGAGTGCTGAAGACGTCACCTTAAAAGAATGGGGAGCGGTCGTTAAAAACAGTGGATTCGTTTCGGAAACTGAAAACTATTTCTATTACGTAAACGGCAAAGCAGACGCAACGGCAGACAACTCTTTCGGCACGCCTGTCAAAGGCGCGCTTATGGCGGTTAAAAAGACCGACCTTTCCGAAGGTAAGGCTGATCCCGAAAGATGTATAGTCGTTCCCAAACTTTTCGTTGCGCAAGACTATTCGGCAGGCATCTTTATTAGTGGCGACTACGTTTACTACGCAACGCCTTCTACCGATAGAGATTCTTCTGGTAAGATTGCCAATAGCGAATTAGAGTTTGCAAGAACCAAACTTGACGGAACTGATACCACTACTTTCTTTAAGACTCAAGCAATCACCGATAATTATAGATTCGTTGAAAAGGACGACGTGGTTTACGCGGTTGTTTACGATTCGGCAAACACAAGACTTATTTCTTACAACACCCAAACGGGCGCAATGATAGAAGTTGCAAAAGCAGACGTTAAGACTTCCGAAATGGAAACTTTCGATAGTGCAACCTTTAAGTTTGTCGATAGAGAAAATTGTGAAGATGCGGTAGTAGTATTTACTAACACCGTTTACACCAAGGCTTACGACCAAGCCGAAGCGGACGTAAACTCATCTTATACGAGAGATACCGCAGACTATAATAAACTTTACACCTACACCGTTGGCGACGAAAAGGCAACCCTTCGCTACGACGGAGAAGACACGGGTGTATTCTTCAATGTTAAATATATAGAAAACGGCACTGTTTATTATTCTGAAAGCAAGACCGTCACCATTGCAAGCGAAGAAACTAAGGCAATCCCCGTTTCCGAACTCGTAAAAGGAACGGCAGGAGTACCCGTATTAAAGGCTTCCGCTCTTACCGATACCGCGCTTATGATTTCACCTTTAGAAGTTTATAGTGTTAACACTGAAAGCGGTGTGGTTAGACGTACCAACGTTTTAACCAACGACGGCGATAGCGAAAAAACGGTTGCAATTATCAATGCTTCAAGCGCGCTTGTAGATAAGCAAGGCGACTATCTCTACTATGTTAACGGTGAAACCAAACTTGCAAGAATTAAGATTGGCGACGCAGAAGCAAAAGAACAAGTCATTAGCGCATCTACCGTTCCTACCGATTGGTTTGACTCTGAAATCTTAGGCGGATATGCCTTCTATAGCGATACTTCGGCACTTGGTTGCACCTACATCAAGGCTGTTTCACTTGCCGATGCAAACCTTAAAGAAGAAGACGAAAAGTTCTTCTTCGACAAAGTAAGTTCGTTAGAAAAGATTGACCAAGCGGATATGGTGGCATATACTACCGCAAGAATTGAAAATATTACTACCACGTTAGAAAATGGCAAGTTAGTATTTGATACCGACGAAGAAGGAAAGACCGTTCTTTCTGTATCTTACGTAGAAGAAACGAGAGAAATTTACGACTCGCTTACCGATGACCAAAAAGAAGAAGTTGGTGAAGAAAGTCTTAAAACTCTTAGAACTTACGAAGAAGCAGTAAAACTTTCAAAAGCCTTCTATGGCTTAGATGGTTTCGACACTCTTACCAGCGACCAAAAAACCGCGCTTAAAGATACCGCGTTTGCTACCGCAAAAATTGCTTATCAAGAAACGTTGGTTTCCGGCTTAGACGTTAAAACCGTAAGAGGATACGTTGTTGGCGACCTTAACTGGTATTTCCAAATAGCAACCGAATTCTTTAAATAAACCTAACGCAAAAAACCTATCGCACCGCCTTATTAAAGGCGGTGCTTTTATTTTTGTTCAAAATCAAAAAGCCCTAAAATCATACTATTTTGCGACAAAAACATTGAAAAAATAACAATTCGACAAAAAAGTATATTATTGTTCAAAAATATCTATAATTCGTCTGTAAACCCATTGCCTTTCTGTTCAAAAAGTAGTAAAATGA
>CAJMCT010000154.1 GCA_905211955.1 uncultured Eubacteriales bacterium
CTTATAGGATTTTCGTCTAAAATTAATGAAAAGCCTTCCATATCGCTTAGTTTTTGGTCAACCGATAAAACTATTTCGTCACCAATTTTTACGTTATTATAGGAAACGTCTTCTACATTAACAATATTATAATTTTGATCAACGTAAATCTTTCTCAAAACATAAGTTCCGATATCCCCTTCTATTCTTTCCACGAGTTTATCGGTAAAATTTTTAGTTAAAACGCGCGTTAACGAAGGTTGATCTTTCATTGCTTTTTGTGCGACGTAAGTCACCGACCTTGAATTATTTTTTTCGTCTCCGTTTTTATAATCAGTAAGAACGCGCGTTGACGCAAAATTTTCTTTACTTCTAATATCGATTAGACCTTTTTGAACAAATTCTCTATCCAAATTGGCATCTTTAATTTTGCTAATCGCACCAAAGAAAACGTAATAAATATCCCCTTTAACGTTTTTAATTTCAACCCTATTTTCAGTTTTTTTATCGGTTAAAAGGTTAGAACGCCAACAAATTATAGACTTTGCCTGTTCGCCTTCTCCAATATAAGCCCCAGTCTCGGCAAAAGTAAGATTGTCAAGGGAAAATTCTCCGCAAATTTCAAGATAATCCAAGGGCATAATTAACGAGTAAAAGTTAATACTATAACTATTTGACGGATATTTTTGTTCAAGTTCAGAAATTAAATCCTTTGAAACGTAAGTCTTAAACCTTAAATCCCCGTAAGATTCGTCTCTTTGTGCACGAGCAGAAGCCCCTTTTGACGACGAAAACTTTTGAAATGCATCAATTTTTACAGTGTAGAGATTAAATTCAATATCCGATATATCTACGTTTTGTAATTCTTGATAATTAACGTCGATATTTATATAAATGTATTCATAATTTATCAAGTCAGAATTAGCGGTTTCGTTTACCAATGTCGATAAATCTATGGTTTTATTTTGAACAAAATCACCCATTTCTATCACTTCAATTTCATCTATAAAAGGCGTGAAATTTTCACCGTTAAAACCATAGGAAATTCCTAATGATTTTTGGTGCATGCCATCAAGCATTTTAAAACTTAAACTTAGAGATAAAGACTTTAAGTTTACGAAAACGCCAACGTATGATAACGGTATCTTGTACGTTAAATATCCAATATCGGTATCACCAACGCCTTCATAAACGTTAGAGATAGGAACTAATCCGTTATAAAAATCGCCATATTTCCCAGTGTAGAGATTGAAATTACTTATACATTTAGAAGGATTCTCACCAAACTCAAAACCGTTAAACCTAAAATCGTCCTCCAAAATATACTCTCCGGCATCTCTAACCATACCGTCGGCAAACTCTTCTTCACTCAAAACCGAATAATCTGCATTATCCCCACCAAAAAACGACACACCAAAAGTAGCCGTTAAAATTATAACGGCTAAAATTACTAATGAAGTCAAGTTTTTAAGTGAAAATTTTCCCATAATATATGATTAAATGTTTTTTACTTCTATATCAATTTGGAAAAGGTGATTTTCGCCTTGTTTGATAGGTGTTTTTATAAAATCACCATCAAGTGTTGTAGTTGAAGGCTCAATCCCCAAAGCATAATCTCCTGAAACCATACTTTTCCATTCTATAAAGTGTGGCAACATCTTCTCGTCATAGTTAAACTCAACCATTTTTCCAAGTTTATCGTTTATGACTTTAACGTTTCCGTTCTTAACCTTATGGAAGAAAACTGTTTCGTCAATATTTGGATCAGGCTCTTCCATTACTAAACAATCGTTAATCTTAGTTTTAGCATACTCCGTTCTCGGCTCGGTAGAAATAATAGGCGCTTCAATACGCACGCCACTATCAAGCATAGGATACCCTAAATTCATGTGGAATAAAACACAATAATCAGTATCTTTTTCACCCACGTTAATTATTTCGGTCTTAATCGAAATTTTATCGCTGTTATACTCGGTTTCAATAGTTCTTCTCATCAATAGACTATCTAAAAACAAACCGTTTTGATATACTTCTGCAACCGTTTTAAACTTTAAGCCATCACACTCTAAAACCTTTAATTCTGCGGGGATATTATGAATTCTTCCGTGTATAGGAAGCGCTCTACCGCCAACGG
>CAJMCT010000155.1 GCA_905211955.1 uncultured Eubacteriales bacterium
TTATTTCTTCTTCGAGATGCTCTTGCTCGCTCCTGCTCATCAATCCGTTTCTGTTCCTCAAGTCGTCGTTGCTCTGCTGTAAAGACTGATTGAGTTTCCGCATTTCGGACAGTTCTGCTGTCATCCGCTGAATTTCGGCGTTCGACATTTGCATTTCTTCTTGCATTTTTTGTGCTTGTCTCATTAAATTTTGCATTTGGTTTCCGCCACCGAAGCCTCCACCAAAGCCACCTCTGTATCCTGCCATAATTAACTCCTTTATTATTCGTCTTTAATAATTACAATATCACTGCCGAAAATTTGCTTAATTTTTTCGGTCTCATCGTCAAATTCACTTGATTTCTTTTGACTTTCCGAAATCTTTACTTGTATTTCAAAAGGCAAGTATTCTTCAAGCGCTTCTTCAATATAACCCCTGTTATCCGCACGGTCCAAAATCTCTTCGTCGCCGGGGGTTAAAGTGGTTAATACTAAAATATTTCCTTGAACCTGAACGTCAACGCTTTGCATTAAATTCCAAAGCATTTCGTGTCCGTTTTTGCGTAAGTTTGTTAACAATTTTCCACCCGCAACGTCCTTTGCATTTTGCAATGATTGACGAGAAATCGTGGGTTTTTCTTGTATGATTTCTACTTTTTCAGTAGGTTTATCTTCCTTAATAGAAGGTATTTCTTTTACGTTTTCTACTTTTTCAACAGGAACGCTTACGGTTTGAACTATTCCGTTTGCTATTTTATCTTCAAGAGTTTTTATTCTCGCCACCAAAGAGTCGTAATCTATATCCACGTCCGGACGAGCCGATTTTACTGAAGCCGTTTCAAAAACAATTCTCGGATGGTTAGTATATTTGAGCGCGCTTTCTGCATCTGAGAATATTTCTAAAATTCTAAGCAATCTACTCTCGTTAGTAAGGTCTGCAATTTCAGTTAAAACTTCTAACTTATCTTCGGGAAGATTGAGTATCGCATTGGGCTTTTTGCACGTTTTAATAACAAGCATATCACGGAAAACACCGGTTATATCCTTAATAAGAACGCCCATACTCTTTCCAAGATTACATAGGCTATCTATAAGCGATAAGATTTTACCCGTATTACTATTAATTAATGCCGAAACAAACTCACATAACAATTCAAAGTTGGTTGTTCCCAAAATCTCGGCAACGTCATCGTAAGATAATTTTCCTTGACCAAATGATAGCGCGGTATCAGCAATAGATAAAGCGTCTCTTATACTACCCTCACCTGCTTTTGCTATCGCGGTGACTGCTTCTTCGTCGTATTCTTTACCTATTTCATCGTATATAGAACTAATTAAATTTGCTATTCTTTCGGTAGAAATAAGGCTAAAATCAAAACGCATACATCTTGATAAAATAGTCGCAGGAATTTTATGCGCTTCTGTAGTTGCAAGAATAAATATTGCATGCTTTGGCGGTTCTTCTAAGGTTTTTAATAGTGCGTTAAACGCAGCGCCTGTTAGCATATGAACTTCGTCTATAATATAAACTTTATACTTACACGATACGGGCGGATATTGAACCTTTTCTCTTAAATCTCTTATTTCATTTACGCCGTTATTAGAAGCCGCGTCGATTTCAATAACGTCTATATTAGAAGGTTCGTTAAGCGCAAGACAAGCAGAACACTTACCACACGGCGAGCCGTTTATGGGGCTTAAACAGTTGATTGCCTTAGAAAAAATCTTTGCACAAGACGTCTTTCCCGTTCCACGTGATCCTGTAAAAAGATAGGCGTGGCCGAGACGATCGGTTGTAATTTGATTTACTAAAGTTTTTACAATACTGTCTTGACCAATGAGTTTATCAAAGGTTTCGGGACGGTATTTTCTATAAAGTGCAAGATACGCCATAATTATTCTCCGTATATAAGCGCAACTTTTTTCCTTATGCGTTGAAGCGCGTTATCTATAGATTTTTCATTTTTTGAAAGTTTTTTTAATCGGTTTTGTCCAATCTATTCATTGTCTCAAACGCGACAACTCTGATATCTTATCATGTGTTGTTCTGTTTGTCAACAACTTTTTT
>CAJMCT010000156.1 GCA_905211955.1 uncultured Eubacteriales bacterium
GGAGAAGAACCGTTGGTATGTAAAGGTTCCTGTATTCTCTTTCAATAAGATCAGAGGTCTGGATGCATACCTTTCTCCCGAAATGAAATCTACGGGTGAAGCAATCGGCTACGACGATAAACTTAACCGTGCGCTTTATAAAGCATTGCAAGCATCGGGCATTAAACTTCAAAACTACGGTACGGTTTTTGCAACCATTGCCGACCAAGATAAAGAAGAAGCGCTTCCTTTAATTAGAAGATTTTATAATCTCGGCTTTAACATTGAAGCAACTAAGGGTACTGCTAAGTTCTTAAAGGAAAACGGCATTAGAACGCACGTGTTAAAAAAGATTAGCGACGGCAGTGACGAAATTAGAGATTCTATCCGTCAAGGCTATATTGCATACGTTATAAACACTAGTTCGGTTGGTGCTTCAGATGCGCAAAGCGACGGTCACGAAATAAGAAAATACGCGATAGAGAGCAACGTTTCTATGTTTACGTCACTCGATACGGTTAGAGTATTATTAGACGTATTAGAAGAAACTACTTTAACAATCTCTACCATAGACGCGTAAAGAAAAGGGTTATGAAAAACGAAATTTTTGTAGTAAAAGAAAATGTAGCGCTTACCAAAGACGTTTATAAAATGATTCTATCGGGAAACACCGATGGAATCACTGCGTCTGGGCAGTTCGTCAATATTTTAATCGACGGCTTGTACCTTCGCCGTCCTATATCCGTTTGCGATTATGATAGAAACTCTTTAACCTTGGTTTACAAGGTTGTTGGAAAGGGAAGCGAAAAACTTTCCAAAATGGTTGGCGAAGAAAAACTCGATATTTTAGTTGGGCTTGGCAACGGCTACGATTTAAGTAAAGCGGGGGACACCCCTTTGCTTATCGGTGGTGGCGTTGGCGTTCCGCCCCTATATAACCTTGCCAAAAAACTTGTTGCTATGGGTAAAAAGGTAAGCGTGATTTTAGGGTTTAACACTAAGAGTGAAGTGTTCTATGAAGAAGAATTTAAAAATCTCGGTGCATCGGTTAAAATCACTACGGTAGACGGGTCTTACGGTATAAAAGGTTTTGTCACGAACGGCATAGAAGACGGGTACTCTTACTTTTATACTTGCGGTCCAGAACCCATGCTTAAAGCGGTGTACGGCGGGACTAAAACGAGTGGCGAATTCAGTTTTGAAGAACGTATGGGCTGTGGCTTTGGCGCTTGTATGGGTTGCTCTTGCAAAACCCTTTACGGAAACAAGAGAATTTGTAAGGACGGACCCGTTCTTAAGAAGGAAGAAATAATATGGGAAAAGTAGACACAAAAGTAAACCTTTTAGGGATAGAGCTTGATAACCCTATAATTCCCGCAAGCGGAACTTTCGGGTTTGGATATGAGTTTAGCGAACTTTACGATATAAATATGTTAGGCTCTTTTTCGTTTAAGGGAACGACCAAAGACGCGCGCTTTGGAAACCCCACGCCTAGAATTGCAGAGTGCGCTTCGGGTATGCTTAACGCGGTAGGGCTTCAAAACCCCGGCGTAGATAAAGTTATAGAAGAAGAACTTCCTAAACTTAAAAAGGTTTTCAATAAAAAAGTAATGGCAAACGTAAGCGGATTTTCTATCGAAGACTACGTTTACACTTGCGAAAAGTTAGATAAAATAGACCAAGTCGGTTGGCTTGAAGTAAACGTATCGTGTCCAAACGTTCACGGTGGCGGTATGAGTTTCGGAACGGACGTTAAAGCCGTTTCGTCAGTAGTTAAAGCGGTTAAAGAAAAAACCACTAAGCCTGTGATTATTAAACTTTCACCAAACGTCACGGATATAGTATCTATCGCAAAAGCATGCGAAGACAGTGGAGCGGACGGCGTATCTTTAATCAATACGCTTTTGGGTATGAGAATAAATTTAAAAACCCAAAAACCCTTGCTTAAAAACACTACGGGTGGTCTTTCAGGCCCTGCGGTTTTCCCCGTGGCAGTTCGTATGGTTTACCA
>CAJMCT010000157.1 GCA_905211955.1 uncultured Eubacteriales bacterium
CCCAAAAGCGGAGAAACAATACCACCGAATGACTGCGCCAAACCCATGGTGATACCGGAGGCTAAACCCATGTGGTTGGGGATGAGCTTTTGCCCGAGGACGACCGAGGGGCTGTAGGCTAAATTTAGACAGAATGCGGCTAAAAATAAAATTACCGCCGAAACGAAAATGGAGCGCGTGAAGGCGGCGATCGCCATACAGGGCACAAGTGCGATTAATCCGGTGCGGATCATGTTTTTATAACCGAGTTTATCGGACATGCGACCGCCTGTTAAGGTGGCAAAGGCTCCGGCTAAAGCGATAAGCGAGGTGATGAGACCTGAAGTTTCTTCGGTTTGCATGAGGATCGAGAGCCAAAATAACGGAATAAAGGTTGTCAGAAGGCTTACGGGTGGCGGTGCGGTTTACCACGATTTAAACAATATTTGCTACACGGTAATAGGGCCATACGATAGCGGTATTGATAACTATAAGCGCTTTACAACACCAATTATAAACTACCTTAAAACACTAGGGGTAGATGCCGAATTTGCAGGTAGAAACGATATATTAGTAAACGGAAGAAAGGTGTCGGGAAACGCGCAAACCGTTTATGGGGATAGAATTCTTCATCACGGTACGTTGCTTTTTAAGACTGACGTAGACGTATTAACTAACGCCTTAAAGGCAAACAAGTTAAAAATGGAAAGTAAGGGTATTAAAAGCGTTAGGGCAAGGGTTGCAAATATTTACGATTTACTTCCCGAAAAAATGACCACCCAAGAATTCTTGTACGGTCTTTTAGAATTTTTCAGATTAACTTGTGAAGACTATACCTTAACAGAAGACGATATAGAGGGCATAACTGCTTTAGCGGAGCAAAAATATTCTACTTTTGAGTGGAATATAGGAAGGTCGCCAAAAGGAAACAATCGTTTTGACGGAAGGTTTAAGTTCGGCACTCTAACCATAACGTTTGATACTGTAGACGGCAAGATAGAAAACGCCGAAATTTTCGGTGACTTTTTCAGTCAAAAAGACGTATCTATATTAGCAAACAACCTAAACGGTGTAAACTTTTCTTACCAAAACGTATTAGACGCACTAAAAGAAGTAGACGAGTATATCTCGGGCGCAAACGCAAAAGAGATTACCGACAAAATCTTTTCGTAAAATCACTTTTGTCCGCTAACTGTAATAGAAATATTAGGCTTAAATTCCGAAATAAAATTATCTTTATATAAACTGTACCTACTATGATTGTAGCGGTACAGTTTTTCTTTTACTTTCAAAAAATCGCACCCCGATACCTTTTGCTTTTGTATAAGCGAGTTAAACCAATCGTTAACCGTGTTTACAGTGCTAATTTCAACGTCTTTAGGTAGCGGTAAATTTTTTTCATAGGTAGAGTCTGAAGATACGGTATTTTGATCGCTAACTTTACAGTATAAATCAATAGATATATTAAGTGTTAAATCAAAATCGGTTGCAAAAAGTGATAACTTAGGATTACACCGCTTAACCGCTAAAAGATATTGGTTTTGTGTGTTTAACTGGTTTTCTTTTCCCGAAATCTCTAAGGTAGTCCCCGTAAAATTTCCGTAAAGCATATTGTAGGCAAGAGTTTCGCTCTCGCTAAGTTCTCCACAATAAACGCCGTCCTTAAATAGAGCGGTGCATTTTGTATTAAAAATGGTGTTCCCCTTATTGCCCGAATTAGAACTACTTTGAGAAGAACTATTAGAACTTCCACCTGCCGATAGATCTTGTCCTATAGATCCACTTTGTGACTCGCTATCCCCACCTAAAACGTGTTTTTGGTCTTCAATTTTAACAAGGGGCATAATACAAGACGAAGCGGTGGAATAGTAATCGACCACGAAGGTTTTAATATCGGTATCCGCAACGTCTCTGTCAAAACCGGGGCTTTTTAATAGTACCTTTTGAAGTGCAAATGAAGAAATATTATCAAGCGGGGTAGAAACTT
>CAJMCT010000158.1 GCA_905211955.1 uncultured Eubacteriales bacterium
ATAAAAATCATAGAAATCTCCACCGACTTCTTTTGCGGCAATCATATTGGCGAAAATCTTATAATCTTCATCATTTGGAAAATTTGTCGGAAGTGCAGAATGTTGTATTTGCTTAGCATACTCTAATTCTTTATCAATGCGAGCCGCTGCTTCGGCAATATATCTTTTTAGAGTTGCAACGGTTAAATTGATATCGTCGGATAAAGATGCAAACTCATGGTTTGCACGAACGTCTACCATAACGTTTAAGTCACCACTGGTAATACGACCAAGCGAATCGTTAACCTTTTTTAAGTTGTTTATTATTACTCGTTTAATTAAAACGTAAACAAACACGAATAACGCCGCAAAAATAAGAATTTGCATAAACACTGAAGTATAAACGGAAGCATCACGCATAAAGGTTGCTTCTGCTTCGGGCATAGCCGCAATTATGCAATAACCTTCTACGAACTTAAACACGTACATAAATCTTTGACTATCGTCTGTTATTCCATCAATAACGTCGGCAGTATAAAGTTTAGTCGCCGTTTTGCCGTTTGTCATTTCTTCGGGTGGATTAATGCCTATTGAAGATATCGGTTTGCCGTCATATTCATTATCGATAACCATATTAAGTTTGTCGTCACACACGGCAACAAAACCACTATTGCCGACGTGACGGTTTTTAGTGACGTCAACTACGAACTCATTAAGCACCTGATGGAACTGTTCAGCATCATACCCTACTTGAATAAATCCACCGTTTTCAAGGTTCATTGCCGCATATTTTCTCCACACCGATTCGTCCTTTCCTCTTGGGCCATAATCTTGAACGAAAGAATCTTGAACTTTCATTTGGTCGACAAATTCTTTTGACTGAGACTTACTATTCATATTGTAGTTATCTATAACGTCTAATTCCGTAGAGTTTCTGATTATACCATTTTTATCAACAACGTTGATTTCTTTAACGCTATATTTTTCAGCAAGTAAACTTAAAGACGTACTTGGATTTTGCTCGTATTCTTCTTTCACCTTTTCAACGATAGCGAGTAGTTGAGCGTTAGATTTTCCCTTAACGTCATTTTCAACGTCGTTTATTGCAGAAGTGAAAACTTCTTGCGTTTCAACCTTGACCATTCCGTTTTGCAAAATATAAGTAAACGAACTTGTGACTAAACACGCAGTCACGATACATATCAAAAGCCAACGCTGAAAGGTGTTTGCAATCCCTTCGGTTTTTTTAGCAGTTTCCTTTAAGTTTAGTAGTGAAATTACAAGTAATGAAACGCCAACTGCACACGCATTACCTAAAATCATAGGAAGGGTTGCGCCCTTAACAAACTCAAATGCATAAGACGAGTTGCCCATGTTGGTTATAAATATTAAAATCATATGTAAAACTTCACATACGACTGCGATACAAATACCGTAAATCCAATTAGGTTTTTTGTTGTCAAACATCCATTTTCTAACGCATGCCGCCAAAACACCCGCCAAAATTGTTGCAATACTACATGCTATTCTCGTATAAGTGCCTGCACCCCAATAAACGGAGAAAAAACGATAAAGTCCACCAATAGCCCCTGCGATTATTCCCGCAGGACCACCAAAAATCAACCCTGCGGATAATGGTGCTGCATCACGAACGTTTACAACAGCACCAAGCCATTCTACGCCAAAACTTGATGCAAAAGCAGACGCCCCACCAAAAAGAACGCCTATAATTATTTGTTTTAGCCAATAGTTCCATTTTTTTATTGCCGTATATTTATTAAGTAAATATACGCCAACCGCCAAAACACAATTAAGCAAAGTTGAAAGTATTAATAAAACCATCTATAGCACCTTGGTTTCGACAATTGATTTGTCGTTATATGTTTTTTAGCAAAGCCTAAGCACACCGTCGCTTAAAGCAATTATTTTTATTTTATTTTA
>CAJMCT010000159.1 GCA_905211955.1 uncultured Eubacteriales bacterium
GACACTTACGAATGCTTGCAAAAAAATTATACAGGAGAAGACTTTGCCTTAGTTGAAAAAGCGTACGATTATTCTAAAAAGGCGCACGCAAATCAAAAAAGGGCATCGGGTGAAGATTACTTTACCCACCCTTGTGCTGTGGCAAAAATTCTTGTAGACTTAGGGCTTGATGCGGCAACCGTTGCAGCGGCTTTTCTGCACGACGTTATTGAAGATACCCCCATTTCAGAAGGCGATATAAAAAATCAGTTTGGTGAAGAAGTTTTAGAACTCGTTTTAGGCGTCACCAAACTTGAACGAATAGAGTTTACTTCAAGAGAAGAAGAACAAGCGGATAACTTTCGTAAAATCTTCGTCGCAATGGCGAAAGATATAAGGGTTATAATCATTAAACTTGCGGATAGACTTCACAATATGCGTTCGCTTAACTTCCTATCAAAGGAAAGACAGTTAAGAATAGCGAAAGAAACTTTAGATATATTCGTTCCGCTTGCCGATAGACTTGCAATCTCACAAATCAAGTGTGAACTTGAAGACCTTTGCTTAAAGTATTTAGATCCCGACTTTTACGAATACTTAATAGAAAACATTGACCTTAAAGTTAAAGAAGGTGTAGAACTTGTTGATCAAGTGGTTTTCACCCTTCGCAAAATGTTAGAAAACTCTAACATAAAAGGCGAAGTATTCGGTAGAAAAAAGCACCTATATAGCATTTATAAAAAGATGAAAGAACGTGGCAAATCATTAGAGCAAATCTATGATTTGGTTGCGGTTAGAGTAATAGTTAATACGGTTGACGAATGCTACGAAATTTTAGGTAAAATTCACCACGAGTGGAAGCCTGTCCCCGGTAGAATTAAAGACTATATATCAACGCCAAAGCCAAACATGTATCGTTCTCTTCATACCACGGTCGTCACCAACTTTGGTAAAGCGTTTGAAATACAAATTAGAACACACGAAATGCACCACGCGGCAGAATATGGTATCGCGGCGCATTGGAAGTATAAAGAAAAACGCGTAGGCGACGAACTCGACACAAGACTTAGTTGGATACGCGAAGTTATGGAATGGCAAGGTGGCTTAAAGGACAGTAAAGAGTTCTTAGACACTTTAAAAGGCGACATTTATAGTTCAGAAGTATTAGTGTTTACCCCTAAGGGCGACGTCATAAGCCTTCCAAAAGATGCAACGCCGTTAGACTTTGCTTACCATATTCACTCGGAAATAGGCAATAGGTGCGTTGGTGCAAGGGTAAACTCTAAAATGGTACCCTTAAACACTACGCTTAAAGTTGGCGACCTTGTAGAAGTGATAACTTCGCAAAACTCAAAAGGTCCTTCGTGGGATTGGCTTAAAATCGTTAAGAGTTCAAGTTCGAGAGTAAAGATTAAACAATTCTTTAAGCGCGAAATGAAGGAAGAAAACGTCAAGACGGGTAAGAGTATGATAGAAGCCGAGTGCAAGCGCCGTGGCTTTACGTTAACTCAACTTTTAACCGACGATGCGTTTGAAAAGATTGCAAACCGCTTCACTTATTCTGGGCAAGACGAAATGTATGCGTCCGTTGGCTTTGGTGCGGTATCAGCAAGCCAAATAGTTGTAAAACTTATAGACCATTATAGAAAATCTCAGCCTACCGAAAACGTTAAAAAGTTCTACGTGGGGAAAAGTCAAAGCGGTGGCGTAAAAGTTAAGGGTATGGAAGGCATACTCGTTCACTTTGCGGGCTGTTGCAACCCCGTTCCTGGGGACGACGTAATCGGCTTTATATCGCGCGGTAGGGGTGTCACGGTTCATAGAAAAGACTGCCCCAACCTTAAAAATGCCGAAGATGGTAGACTAATAGAAGTGACTTGGAAAGACGGTGTTGGCGGTGGTTTTAACGCAGGCATCAAAG
>CAJMCT010000160.1 GCA_905211955.1 uncultured Eubacteriales bacterium
TTTAAAAATTTTCCAAAAAAAATCGGCCAAATAGCCGATTTTGTATTTACTTAAATATTTTCATTGAAAACCAAAGTATAATTAAGATTTGCAAGGGTATACCAATTAAGAATATCATCCAAAGAGTGCTAGACACCGTGACTAAAAGATTTGCAAGCAATATGTATATTGCGAGAATAGTCGTCCAAGATAGCAGTGAAGAAAAGATCATATTCAAAACGTTTTTTCCCCAAATAGAAGAGAACACTAAAACAACGATAAAGGTAATGGGTAGAGCAACTATGTAAGTAAGCCAAGCCTTATCGATTAGCGGGGGATAAATCATATTCATAAACGAATACGTCACCACGGCAACAAGCCATACCAAGATGGTTGATAGCGCGCAAATTATCGCTCTTTTTTTATGTTGGTTAAACATTTTTTTGGCCGATTTTGGCACTTTGGGGATAGAGATGAGTTCGTCTATCGTCACGTTAAAAAAGTTAGCCAATTTTTTAAGCGTAGCAATATCAGGAATCGCTTCGCCACGTTCCCATTTAGAAACCGACTTGTCGGAATAGTTAAGTTTATCGGCAAGTTCAACTTGGGTAAGACCCGCGCGCTTTCTTAAATTTAAGATATTTTGCGCTAAATTTTCTTTAATTTGTTCGGTATCGTCTATCGGAGTTGTGATCTCGATATCTTGGTTTGATTTTGCAATTTGTTCTTTCATATACAGTATTTTAATATAAAAAACCCCAAAGGTCAACCAAATTTTGCTATATTTTAAGCAATTCTACTCTTGGTAGAGTTTAAAAAACTCAACTCTACTACACGTTTGAAAATATTAGAGTAAAAATTATCTAATTTTTATTGTAAAAAAAGATTGCGAGTTTTATAATAAAATCGTTAAGTATTGACTTTACGTTTAAGGAGTGATAAAAATGAAAATTAAAATTTCAGCCGAAAGCACCGTAGACCTTACAAAAGAACTTTTAGCAAAGTACGATATTAGTACTTTGCCTTTCCAAATCTTTTTAGGTGATAAAAACGGTTTAGACGGAGAGATTACTAGCGATGAGATTATAGATTACGTTGACAAGACGGGTGTTTTACCTAAAACTGGCGCGATCAACGTTATATCTTACGAAGAATATTTTGCAGAACTTTTAAAAGAAAACGATGCCGTTATCCATTTTTCTTTGTCAAGCGAACTTTCAAGTTCGTATAACAACGCGGTAAACGCTTCTAAAAATTTCAAAAACGTTTACGTTATTGACAGTAGTTCTTTATCGACGGGTATTGCACTACTTTGTATTTATGCTAAAAAACTTGTCGATGCAGGGGAAGATGCTAAAGATATTTACGAAAAATGCTTAAAGAGAGTACCTTCCGTTCAAGCAAGTTTTGTGCTTAAACGTTTAGACTATCTCTATAAGGGCGGAAGATGTAGCGGTTTAGCACTCTTTGGTGCAAACTTATTAAAAATTCGTCCGCAAATTATCGTTAAAGACGGCAAGATGATTCCTGGTAAAAAGTATAGGGGAAACTTTGACCACGTTGTTAAAGGCTATGTTGCAGACGTTTTGCAAACCTTTAACACCCCCGACTTATCCGAAGTTTTCATTACCTACACTACCGCGGAAGACGAACTTGTTCAAAGTGTAAAAGATGCACTAGTTGACTACGGTTTCCAAAATATCTATATCACTCGAGCAGGTGGAACTATTACCAGTCACTGCGGTGAAAACTGCCTCGGCGTGCTTTTCATTAACGACGGTGGAAACGTTTAATTTTAAGTAAAAAATTTAATTCTTATTATAATGTTTAAGAGCGCTATAAAAACGGTGCTCTTTTTCATTTTTTTCCAGGAGCTCCGGCAGGCGATGAAGAGTCTGCGGCCCGAAAAC
>CAJMCT010000161.1 GCA_905211955.1 uncultured Eubacteriales bacterium
CGAAGACCCTGATTGAGGAGTTTGCTTCCAGGGTAGATACCCTTTATATTGTGGAGGAACTGGAGCCTGTCATTGAGGAACAGGTGAAATCCTGGGGAATCAAGTGTATCGGTAAGGAAATCTTTACCGTACAGGGCGAATACAGTGCCAATATGCTCCGTAAAGCGATCCTGAAGCAGGAATTGGAACTGAAAGAGTCTGCAAAAGCACCGGGAAGACCGCCAATCCTCTGTCCGGGATGTCCGCACAGAAGTGTATTTTCAGTTCTAAACAAACTTAAAATTCACGCAGCGGGTGATATTGGTTGCTATACTTTGGGTGCAGTTGCTCCGCTTTCAGTAATTGATACTACCATTTGTATGGGCGCAAGTATTTCTACACTTCACGGTATGGAAAAAGCAAAGGGTAAAGATTACATAAAAAATTGGGTTGCGGTTATAGGCGACTCCACTTTCTTGCATACCGGTGTAAATTCACTAATCAATATGGTTTACAATAAGTCAACCGGTACCGTTCTTATTTTAGACAATAGAACGACGGGTATGACTGGTCACCAAGAACACGCGGCTACAGGTAAAACCTTAAAGGGCGAAGAAACTTATGCTATAGACCTTTCAGTTCTTTGCAAGGCGGTTGGTGTTCCTAACGTTATAACCGTAGACGCATTTGACGTAGAACTTTTAGAAAAGACTATTAAAGAAAGCGTTCAAAGTGACGTTTTAACCGTTATTATTGCAAAAGCACCTTGCGCGCTTCTTAAAGGACAAAAATTCCCGAATTACTACCAAGTTAAAACTGAAAAGTGTAAAAAATGTGGTATGTGTATGAAGATAGGTTGCCCTGCAATCACTAAAGATAAAGACGGTTTTGTAAAAATTGATTTTTCTATGTGCAACGGTTGTGGGCTTTGTACTTCAAAATGTAAATTCGATGCAATAGAAAAAAAGGAGAGATAATTATGGACGCAATGAATATTATGATCGTAGGCGTGGGCGGACAAGGTACTCTTCTCACAAGTAGAATTATAGGTAAAACTGCTTTGGAAAACGGTTTAGACGTTAAAATTTCCGAAGTTCACGGTATGGCTCAACGTGGTGGAAGCGTTGTCACTTTCGTTAGATTTGGGAAAAAGGTATTCGAGCCCGTTTGTGAAGAAGGGGACGTAGACGTTTTAATTTCTTTTGAACGTTTAGAAGCGTTAAGATACGCACACTTCTTAAAAAAGGGTGGTAAACTTATTGTTAACGATTGTAGAATAGATCCTATGACGGTTGTTATAGGTGCTAAAGAATATCCCGAAAATATTTTAGAAGAATTAAAAAACGAGCACGAAATTTACGTTATAGACGGCGGAAAGATTGCTTTAGAACTTGGCAATAACAAAGTGCTTAACTCGGTCGTTTTAGGGCTTGCGGCACGTCATATAGGCTTTGATAAAGAAGATTGGCTAAATATCGTAGGAAAAACCGTTCCGCAAAAGACTGTGGAACTAAATAAAAAGGCTTTTATCGCAGGATACGGTGAATAATTATAGGAGTAAACTTATGATTTGGAATGAGAGTAAAGAATGTATGTCGAGAGACGAGATGACTGCGCTTCAAAGCGCAAGACTCGTAAAATTGGTAGATTACGTTTATCATAACGTAGAATTTTACCGCAAAAAGATGCAAAAGGTTGGGCTTCTTCCGGGGGATATTAAAGGAATAGAAGATATAACGAAACTTCCGTTTACCACTAAAGACGACTTAAGAGATAATTATCCTTTCGGGCTTTTTGCAGTACCGCACTCTCAAATAGTAAGAGTTCACGCAAGTAGTGGAACGACT
>CAJMCT010000162.1 GCA_905211955.1 uncultured Eubacteriales bacterium
TTTAAGCCGTCTTTTAATTTATTAAAATTCTTTTCTCGTACTTCTTGAAAACACCGATAAAAACGCCTGCATTGGCTCTTTATCGTTATATAAAATATCGTAAACCGCGTTTGTAATCGGCATATCAACGCCGTATTTTTCACCAAGCATTTTAAGGGCTTTAGAGGTTGCAACTCCTTCGGCAAGTTTTGGGAAATTTTCCTTTTTAACGTAAGAAATACCGTATCTTCTATTGTTTGAAAAATCGGAAAATAACGTCGTTTCATAGTCGCCCAAATGACAAAGTCCATAAGCCGAAAGTTCGTTTCCACCCATCGCTTTAATAAGCCTTGAAACTTCCCTTGCGCCACGTGCCATAAGCGGACCTTTAAGAGTCGTATAGCCACCACCATCAAGCATACCTGCAGCAAGCCCCATAACGTTTTTTGCAGCAGCACCAATCTCGCTACCTATAATATCGTCACCATAATAAAATCTTATTAAGTCACTTCTAAAATTATCGGCTAAAAATTTAACTAATTTGGGGTTATAAGAGTCTATAACCATACAGTTTGGCAAGCCCTTAACAAAGTCTTGAATATGCCCTGGTCCTACCCAAACAGCAACGTTATCCTTCGATACTCCACTTTCTATAACCACTTCTGAAAGACGTTTTCCGGTAGAAATCTCTATACCTTTCATACAAAGCACGAACTTTTTGCCCGTAATATCGTACTTTAAGACGTCTTTCATGAAATCGCGAAGAGATTGAGAACTAATTGAAATAACGATAATCTCGCTATTCTCTACCGCTTCACTTAAATTTGAAGTTAAATGAATTTTAGGGTTAAGTTCTACGTATTCGTTTCTACCCGTTTTTTTCAGAACGTCATAAGAGTAGTGCCCTTCAGTACCCCACTGATAAACGTCGTGCCCGAGATTAGAAAGATACCAACCTATAAAAGAACCCCATCTTCCACAACCTAATACGGAAATCTTCATTGATTACTCCTAAATAGTTTTCCTATCTACGAAAGCCCTTGCAAGGCTTACTTCATCGGCATACTCTAAATCGGTTCCAACCGGTATACCGTGCGCAATTCTCGTCACCTTAATACCAAGCGGTTTAATAAGGTTTGAAATATACATTGCGGTTGCTTCCCCTTCAACGTCTGGGTTTGTTGCCATAATAATTTCGTTTACACCGCCACTTGCAATTCTAGATAAAAGCCCTTTAATATTAATATCGTCAGGACCAATACCATCTATTGGCGAAATTGTTCCGTGCAAAACGTGATACACACCATTAAATTCGTTAAGTTTTTCAATGGCGATTACGTCTTTTGGCTCTTTAACCACGCAAATCACGTCACTTGAACGGTTTTTACAAACGTCACAAACTTCGCTCTCGCTAAAGTTTCCACATATCTTGCAATAGCGAACGTTTTTCTTAACGTTTAGTATGGCTTCAGAAAAACTTTTGGCTTCTTCATCGGTCATATTTATTACTTTATATGCAAATCTTTGAGCGGTTTTTGCACCCACGCCGGGGAGTTTTGAAAACTCGTTAATAAGTTTTCCTATCGGCTCTATAAATACTTTCATATCAAAAATTAGAAGCCAAGTCCGTTAAATGCACCGAGTTTTTCGCCCGATAATTTATCCGCTTTGGCATATCCATCGTTTATTGCTGCGCAAATTAAATCTTCAAGCATTTCTAAATCGTCCATATCTATAGCATCGGGAGAAATAGTTATGCCGTTAATTTCTTTTTTGCCGTTCATAATTACTTTAACTAAGCCACTACCCGAAACACCTTCAATACGGCTTTCTTCAAGTTCGGCTT
>CAJMCT010000163.1 GCA_905211955.1 uncultured Eubacteriales bacterium
AAGTCAAGTTCAAACTTTTCGGACAGTCCTGCTGTTATATATCCACCGCCAAAATCAAACGACTTTTCATAAACTATTCCGTCGCCTTGAATTATGCTTAAACTTGAAGATATATAACCAACGTCTAAAATAACCGCCGTTCTATCTCTTGCTTCGGCTTCTAAAAGATAAAGTGCCTCGGCAAGCGTACTTGATACGCACTCTACGTTTTGAACACCGTGTTTTTTCAAAACTCCCGCAACGTTTTCCATAAAATATTCAGAAGCAACGACAAATGATAGTTTACCTTTTAATATTTCACTTTGAACGCCAAGCGGATTTGCAAGTCTTCTAAAATCGTCAAGTTCATAAACTATTGCAGACCTATTTATTAAAGTGTTCTTAGACGACTTCATTAAAAACGCAGCATCAAAAAGACTGTCCACGTCTTCGTCGGTAATCTTTTTTTTCTTTGAAAAAGAGATTTGACTTTCTTTAACAAAAATTTGCGTAAAATCACAAGGAACGCCAACATAAACGGTTTTTAAGGCAGTGCGCATTGTTTGTGAAAGGTTATTTACGGCAAGCGATAAAATTTCAGCAAGTTTTATCGTATCAAAAAACTCGCCTGAACTAAACCCATCGTAGTCGTAAGAAAACCTTCCCTTAATGATAAAGGTTTTATTCGTTCCCCTTTCGCCAACTACGGCAGTAATTTTAGATGAACCAATATCAATTACCGCAACTTGTTTCTTTTGCATATTACACCCCGCTACGAATTTTCACTGTGTCTTGTCCAACCGGAGACAATTTCACCATCAAGTTCGTATGCTATAATTTCGTTGTAAGATTTTATGTAGTCACTGTGTTCGTTATCGTAAAGTTCAAATGCTTTTTGTGCCTTTTCTATACCGCGTTCGGTAGACTTAATAATTCTAACCTTAACTTCGGTGTTAGTATCAAAAACAACGTCGTCTTGAACGATTTTATATTCAACGGTCATAACCCTAATACAATCGGTAATATCAATTTCTTTTGCAATATTAAAGGCGTTAAATACCGCTTCATCTCTATCGGTTATAAGTTTTGCACCGAGCGTCGTTTCTAAAACGTTAATATCTTTTAAATGCAAAGAAATATAGTCGCCTTGAGCGTTATCTAAATCGTTTTCCGAAAGCACTATTCCGTCTTCATCAAGCAAGTATGTTTTTTCACCGCTTGAAACGGTAAAGACGGGTTTCCTTTCGCAAATTTCAACACAAATAGAGTTCGGGAAACACTTTTCTACCGACACGCACTCAATAAAAGGATCTTCGCTTATAATTTCCGCTATTTTATTAGTATCAACAAAAAGCAAGTTGTCGCCGACGTATTCGTCAAGTTTTTCTTTGATAGCAGTATCCCTATCGGCATTTTCGGTATAAAAAGTTGCTTTAAGTTCAACTTCGTTCACGGTAAACGCAAAAACCCCTGCCGTGATAATAATCGCGGCAAACACGAAACTGATTATGTAGATTAAAAGTTTTTTGTTTATCATACCGTACTTCTCTAAACTATTTTTTTCTTTTGATATCCGCGCCGAGCATACGAAGTTTTTTATCGAACAAATAATACCCGCGTTCTACGTGATAAGCGTTATGTACAATCGTTCTTCCTTCAGCGGAAAGCCCCGCCAAAACAAGCGCCGCGCCACCGCGCAAATCTTCGGCCTTAACCGAAGCGCCGCAGAGAGACTTTACACCGTTAATGATAGCCGTTTTACCACAAATTTTAATATCCGCGCCCATCTTAACTAGTTCTCTCGCATGCTTAAAACGCATCTCAAAAATGTTTTCCACTAT
>CAJMCT010000164.1 GCA_905211955.1 uncultured Eubacteriales bacterium
ATTTGGGATAAGATATTTCCTGTTGCGGTTGCCTCAATAGGACCGGTCACAACCTTTTTGCCGGTAAATTCTGCAGTCAACTCATTAAGCAATACGTTTTGACAACCACCACCAACGATATTTATTTTGTCAAACTTTTTGCCCGTGATGTTTTCAACGTCGATTACCGCTTCCCTATAACTATTTGCTAAACTTCTATATACACAAAGAACAATTTCGCCAACCGTTTCGGGAACTTGTTGGTTAGTGCTTTTACAATAATCTTTTACCGCTTGAATCATAGACTTTGGAGCATAAAAACTATGATCGTTTACGTCTACCATGCTTTCAAAGCCAATAGCCTTTTTCGCTTCGTCAACAAAGTCGGTAAAACTATATTTATCATTATATTCCTTTTTAATATTTTGAATCATCCAAAGTCCCATAATATTTTTAAGGAATCTTACACTCTTATTAAATCCGCCTTCGTTAGAATATCCCGCCTTATTTGCTTCATCGGAAGTAATTTCTTGAGAAGTTTCAATACCAATAAGCGACCAAGTACCACTTGAAATATATAAGGGCATTTCTAAACAAGGAACGCTCATTACCGCACTTGCAGTATCATGTGTTGCAGGCGCACAAACCAATGAGTTAAAACCAACTTTTTCTTGAATTTCCTTAGAGAAACCACCTAAAACTGTACCCGGTTGAGTTAACGAGCCGAATAGATTTTTATCAATACCTAAGGTATCTAAAAGTTCATAGTCCCAATCACGAGTTTTTGCGTTTAGCAATCCAGTAGTTGATGCGTTGGTATATTCGTTATTTTTAACACCCGTTAATAGATACATTAAGTAGTCAGGCATCATTAAAAACGACTTAGCATTTTTAATTCTACCGCTCATTTTATCTTCAAAGATTTGATAAATAGTATTAAACACTTGTTTTTGAACGCCCGTTCTATTATAAACAGTCTCTTGAGAAACGATTTTATGTACTTCGGGAATAGATTTTTCAGTTCTTGAATCACGATAAGAAATAACGTCGCCAATAATTTTATCTTCACCGTCAAGAAGCGCATAGTCAACACCCCAAGTATCTATACCCATACTATAAGGAATTTTGCCTAATTCTTTACATTTTATAAGACCTTCTATAATACTCGAAAAAAGCCCATCGACATCCCAAACGAGAGTACCGTTTTTATCAACCGGACCGTTCTTGAAGCGATGAACTTCTTCTAAAATCATTTTACCGTTTTCTACGCTACCTAAAATATGCCTACCACTTGAAGCACCGATGTCAATAGCCAAAAAATATTTCTTTTCCATAATTCACCTTGCAATGTTTTTATGGAAATATTATACAACACTAAACTATTAAAGTCAACAACAAAACCTTAGTTAAAGTACATATTTATATACTTAATTAGACTTTCTTTTCCCCGATAACATCAAGGAAAATATAATTAAACCAACGTTTGCGCCAACAACTAAACCAATAACAATTCCTACCAACATAACACACCTTTTATATGTATTTTTTAGTTGTTATGTGTGACATAATTTACCTAAGAATACTTGGTTTTATCTAATCTTTTGGCACAAAATCAAACGTTTTGAAATTGGTTGCCGAAAAACTTATATCGCATTTTATTTTGCCGTTTTCTTTTTCAATTTTAAGTGCCGTTTCGCCAAGCCTTTCAAAGTATTCGCCTATAACTTTATTAATA
>CAJMCT010000165.1 GCA_905211955.1 uncultured Eubacteriales bacterium
TTGTTGAAAAACTTTATCAAAGGGGTTGCGTTGACTTAACCAGCGTATCAGATTACTTTGAAAACGAGAAAAAGTCGGACGAATTTATAAAGAAAGTTCTAATTACCGCAGGTATTACAAGACGTCCTAACGATTGGGATAGAAATAACCTTACCACTTGGAAAAATTGGAATTTTTCTGACGAAATGATTTTAGAAGCCGCAGGGCTTGCTTCGGGAAAGAGTTCACCTATCCCCTATATGAACGGTATCCTTTCAAATTGGAAACATAACAACGTGTTTACGACGAGTGAAATTCCAGATAGTAGCGCTGTGTCTAACACTAATTCTCAAGAAGCGTATAACTTAGAGTACGAAAAACGCAGAAACCTTGCGGTTGGAAGGGCTCAAAAGAATATGGAAAAGGCAATGGAAATAGAAAGCTTTGCCACTATTTACGGAAGACTAAATTCTATCGAAAGAGATTTGGCTTTTGCCGAAATGGAAGAAAACACCGACCTACTAAACAAACTTGAAGACGAGAAGAAAAATCTAAACAACGAAGCGGAAAGCCTACTTAAAGGCATTTCATTAACGTTAGAAGACCTATCGCCTAAATATAAATGCGACAAGTGTAAAGACACCGGATACGTCGGCACCCACCGTTGCGACTGCTTAAATAAATAACGATAAAAAAAATAAAACCGTGCAAAGATTTGCACGGTTTTTTTGTTTTGTTAAGTATTAGTCTTCAAGTCTAATCAAACTGTCAACCGAATAAACGGAATCGAGAGATTTAATCTTGTCGAGAGTTTTAGTAATAACGCTTTCGTTTGCTTCGTGAGTGACGATAACTACGGGAACTTTTCCGTCTACACCAGAGTATTGCTTAACTTCTTTGATGCTTACCTTATTTTTACCGAAAGTGCCTGAGATCTTGCTAAGTACACCTGCGGTATCTTTTACGGTTAGGCGGATAAAGTATTTAGAGTTAAAGTCCGAAACGAATTTAGTGCGCTTACTTGCATCTTTTGCGTTGTCGAAACTTGCGTAGTAATATTCGGGGTGTTTTGCCGCAAATATTACGTCTGAAACGATTGCAGAGCCTGTGGGAAGTGCGCCTGCGCCCCTACCGTAAAGCATAATTTCGCCAACTGCATCGCCAACAAGGTGAACTGCGTTAAACGAATCGTTTACCGATGCGATAGGATTAGAATTTGATACGTAGGTTGGGTGTACTCTAACTTCTATACCCTTTTTGGTGTTTTTACCGATAGCCAAAAGTTTTAAGGTATAGCCCATTTCCTTTCCGTATAAAATATCTTCTTTGGTGATTGCGGTAATACCTTCTCTATGCACGTTTTCAAAACTTACCTTAGTGTTAAAAGCAAGGCTTGATAAGATAGAGAGTTTATAAGTTGCGTCAAACCCTTCAACGTCTGCGGTGGGGTTAAATTCAGCGTAGCCTAGGCTTTGCGCTTCTTTTAACGCTTCTTCATAACTTGAACCTTGACTGCTCATCTTGGTTAAAATATAGTTGGTCGTGCCGTTGAGAATGCCGCGGACCTCGAGGATCTCGTTCGCACCGAGGCACTGGCTCAGCGGGTGCAGCACCGGGATGCCGCCGCCGACGGAGGCCTCAAACAGAAGGCTCACGCCGTTCGCCTTTGCAAGCGCCAGCAGCTCCG
>CAJMCT010000166.1 GCA_905211955.1 uncultured Eubacteriales bacterium
TAGCGCTTTTTAATCAAGAAAAGGTACTTAACGCGTTTAAGAAAAACCAAATTGCGCTTAGACATTTTGTAGGAACTTCAGGCTACGGCTACGGTGATGAAGGAAGGGATACGTTAAACAACCTTTTTGCCGACGTTTTTGGCTCTGAATCGGCAATTTGCTCGCCTGCTATAGCGTCAGGGACACACGCATTAACTTTATGTCTATTTGGACTTTTACGCCCATATGATAAAGTTTTATCGATATCAGGAACGCCTTACGACACGTTAAACGACGTTATAAACGGCGATAGTATAGGCTCGCTTAAAGATTTTAAGATTGAGTTTGAATGCTTAAATCTTAAAAACGGCGATTTTGATTATGGTAGTATTGCCGATAAAATATCCAAAGATCAATATAAAATGTTATATTTACAACGTTCAAGAGGATATGAATGGAGGGACGCGCTTTCAATATCTCAAATAGAAAAACTCGTTAAGTTTGTTAGAGAATTAGGGTATAACGGTATTATAATGCTCGATAACTGTTATGGCGAATTTGTTGAAAAACAAGAAGCGACCGAAGTTGGCGTAAACGTTATGGCTGGTTCAATGATTAAAAATCCAGGTGGGGGAATTGCACCTACTGGCGGTTATATTGCAGGAGATAAAGAACTTTTAGAACAAATTGCGGGTAGAATTACCGCCCCTTCAATCGGTTTAGAAGTTGGTTCCTATGCGTTTGGATATCAATATTTTTATCAAGGCCTATTTTTAGCCCCTCACACCGTTTCTCAAGCCATTAAAGGCTCTTTGCTTGTTGGTGAAGTGTTAAACAGTTTAGGATACGAAACTTCGCCTTCAAACAATAGAATTCCAGGGGATATTATTAGGGCTATAAAATTCAATGATAAGGATAAACTTATATCATTTATACAAACCATACAAAAATTTTCACCTGTTGATAGCCACGTCTTTGTTGAACCTTGGGAAATGCCGGGATATGAAGATGCGGTAATAATGGCGGCAGGGTGCTTTGTTCAAGGCTCGTCATTAGAACTTTCTGCCGATGCGCCAATTAGACCACCATATATTGCTTATATGCAGGGTGGACTTACTTACGAGCACGTAAAAATCGCACTAAAAAATATGAATTTATAAAAGAAAAACCATCGGAAATCGATGGTTTTTTCATTTTAATTAAAATTTTCTAATTAAGCCTTTAACAATCCCTAAAACTTCAACACTGTCAAAAATCATATCTTGCATATCGTCGTTTTCAGGGTGCAATATAACTTTGCCGTCGCGTTTATAAAATCGCTTAACCGTTGCACAATCTTCAATTAGCGCAACGACGATTTCACCATTTTCAGCCGTTTCTTGTTTTTTAACTATAATTAAATCATTATTATAGATTCCGGCATTTATCATACTATCGCCGGAAACTTTCAACGCAAATGAATCTTCACCACAATTAACGTCTTCGGGTAGGGGGCAATAACCTTCAAGATTTTCAACGGCAAAAATAGGTGCGCCGGCACGAATCGTTCCAACAATAGGAACTGACTTAAAATTTATTTTTTGCATACTCAAAGAGAGCGAACGCTTTTTTAACGGACTTTTATTTATTAATCCACGTTCTTTTAATCTCTCT
>CAJMCT010000167.1 GCA_905211955.1 uncultured Eubacteriales bacterium
AGGCGGCGGTTTTTTTGGCAGAATGGTTATCGGCTCTGAAAAGTCCGAAGGCTACGCAAGGCAAAGTCTACCATCTAACCGTTGGGAATTGTTTTGGGATATCTTTAAGGGCAAGATTGGTAAACTCTGTATTATAAACCTTTTAATGGTGTTATTCTTTATTCCGCTTATCGCACTTATACTTTTTAGGTTTATGGCGGTATCGGGATACGGCGCTATGGCACCGTATAGCCTTCCTTTCGGGGTAGGGTATCAAGCCCCCGTTTCGTTCGTTGGCTACGAAGAAAACATTATGCTTACCGCTAACTCGCAAATGTTCTTATTTTTGCCCATAGCACTTCTTATTGCAGGAATAGGTATTTCGGGCGGTGCTTACGTTATAAGAAACATGGTTTGGACTGAAGGCGTTTTCGTGGCAAACGATTTTTGGAAAGGCGTGAAGCAAAACTTTTTAACCGTTGGGCTAATAATGGTTTTATATTCTTTGGTTTTCTACCTTTCAATGCTCGGCATATCCTACGAAAACAAATTGCTTGCGCTTGGCGAAGGCACTACTTGGCTACTTCAAATTTCCAAGTACGTGATTATAATCTTCTTGGCGCTATTTACCATTATGACACTGCATATGATAAGCATGACGATTACTTATAAAGTGACGCTCCGTCAACTTTTCAAAAACTCGTTCATACTAACGTTTGGCGCGTTCATACAAAACATAGTATTCGTATTGCTTGGCATAGCGCCCTTACTACTAATGCTTTTGGGCAGTTTCTTTACCACCATCGGCGTAATGCTTATGATCTTTTTATGGATATCGTATTTCTTGCTTTTATGGACCAACTATTGCCATTGGCTATATGATAAGTTTATGAACGATAACGTTCCCGGTGCGCAAAAGAACCGTGGTATGTATCAAAAGGTTAAATCTACCGATGCCGAAGCGTTAAAGCAATATAAAGAGCAATTAGAATCGGCAACGAGAAGCGCACTCTCTATGCGCCCGATTAAACCGATTACCGACGACGAGCTTAAGATTGCCGAACTTCCCACGTCGTTTAATAGAAACGATATAGCAAAACTTAACGAAAGCAAAAAGGTCCTTTACGAAGACCACGAACGCTACGTTGAAGAACATAAAAACGATGCTAAATATCAACTTTCAGAACAAGAAGAACAAGCCGAACAGGCAAGAATAGATCGCGAAAAACGTATAGAGCAAGCAAAGAGAGAACTTGCTAAAAGAAATAAAAAAGGTAAAAGATAAAAAATAAAAAATTAAAAAGATGTTCTGGCGAAAAAAATCACCAGATTTTACAGACTATATCATGTAAATATATAATCTCTAAAAACTAGTGATTTTACATTAAATAATCTTCGACATGGATTGATTATATAACCTGAACTAAAAAAAGTCAAGGATAATTAAAATTGTGCAACAAAAAATATAATTGGATGGAAGATATAAGGAAAAATGACGGAAGGGAAAAAAACTCTTTATTAAATGAAAAAATTCGTGTATGATAGGTTGTGATAAAGTTTACGTTATACCAG
>CAJMCT010000168.1 GCA_905211955.1 uncultured Eubacteriales bacterium
AGCGATAGGCAAAACCCTTGTTGCAGGGGTGGACGAAGTAGGGCGCGGTCCACTTGCAGGACCTGTGGTTTGCGCGAGCGTTATTATGCCATTAGACGACTTGATTGAAGGGGTTACGGACAGTAAAAAACTTACCGAAAAGAAGCGAGAAGAATTGGCAAAAATCATAAAAGATAAAGCGGTAGCCTATTCTATATGTGAAGTTTGGCAAGATGAAATTGATAAAATCAATATTTTAGAAGCGGTTAAAAAATGCATGACCGAAGCGGTTAACAATTTATCCGTAAAGCCCGATATTACCCTTGTAGACGGAGTTGATACGGGGCTTAAATTAGATGCCGAATACGTTATTAAAGGGGATTTAAAAAGTTATACCATAGGGTGTGCTTCGATAGTGGCGAAAGTTTATAGGGATAATCTTATGAAAGATTTTGCTAAAGAGTTCCCCGAATACGGCTTTGAAAAGCATAAAGGATACGGCACTAAAACGCATATAGAAAAAATTAAGGAGATAGGACCTTGCAAATTGCACAGAAGAACTTTTATAAAAAATTTCTGGGTAGAGTAGGCGAAAATAAAGCCGTAGAGTTTCTAAAAGAGCAAGGCTATAAAATATTAGACAAAAACTATAAAACGCGCGTAGGCGAGATAGATATCGTTTGCGAGGCAGACGGTGAGATAGTTTTTGTTGAAGTTAAAACGCGTTCAAACGATAGGTATGGAAGCCCAAGTTTAGCGGTAGATTACCAAAAACAAAGGAAGTATTTTTTAGTTGCTACGTCGTATTTACTAAAAAAATTTGGCACGGAAGATAAAAATTGTAGGTTTGACGTGATAGAAATAGAGGACGGGAAAATAAATCACATAATTAACGCATTTTCTCGTTAAAAGACCTTAAAAATGCTTGCCAAAGGCAAAAAAAAGTGATAATATAATATGGCTTACGGGCGTTCCGCTTGGGCAAGATGCGCCAATGAACGTTTAGTTTTTATGGAGGTATAAGCAAAATGAGTAGCATAATTGATGCAATCAATCAGGAAAACGTTAAAGCAAGCGTTCCCGCATTCAACATCGGTGACACCGTAAAGGTTATGGTAAAGGTTATCGAAGGTGACAGAGAAAGATTACAAGCTTTCGAAGGCGTTGTTATCGCAAGAAAGCACGGTGGTATTTCTGAAACTTTCACCGTTAGAAGACTTTCTTTTGGTGTAGGCGTTGAAAAAACTTTCCCGATTCACTCACCAAAGGTTGCTGACATTCAAGTTGTCAGAAGAGGTAAGGTTCGTCGTGCAAAACTTTACTATTTGAGAGAAAGAACCGGTAAGGCTGCAAAGGTTAAAGAAATTGCAAGATAATAAAATAATTTGCTTATTAAAACCGTCGAGGTAATCGGCGGTTTTTTTCTTTTGCTAAAAAAA
>CAJMCT010000169.1 GCA_905211955.1 uncultured Eubacteriales bacterium
GCGGCGAATGTCGGGTTTTTCCTAAAAATCACGGAAATTTTACGAACTCTTTTCGTAAAATTTCGTGAATAAACTAAATAAAAAAGGATAAACTTTATGAGAAAACCCATCATTGCAGGAAACTGGAAAATGAACAAGACCGCTGCTGAAGCGGAAGCACTTATCAACGAACTTAAACCCTTAGTTGCAAAATCTAAGCCCGAAGTTGTAATTTGCGTACCTTATACTGATTTATGGATAGCAAAAAAAGCAATCGAAGGAAGTAAAATCCGTTTAGGTGCTGAAAACGTTGCTTGGGCTGAAAGTGGTGCGTTCACCGGTGAAATTTCTGCAGATATGCTTTTAGAAATCGGTGTTGAATACGTAATTATCGGACACAGCGAACGTCGTCAATATTTTGGCGAAACCAACCAAACCGTTAACATGAGAACTAAGACTGCTTTGGCAAAAGGCTTAAAGCCCATCGTTTGCGTAGGCGAAACCTTAGTTGAACGTGAAAAGAACAAAACCAAGAGAGTATTAAAGAAACAAATTCTCGAAGGTTTTGAAGGAATTACCGATTTTTCTAACGTAGTAGTTGCATACGAACCCGTATGGGCAATCGGAACAGGCAAGACCGCAACCGCTGAAGATGCTAACGCAACCATCGGTTATATCAGAAGCGTTGTTAGAAAGAACTTCGGTGCAGACGTTGCTAAAAACCTTCGTATCCAATACGGCGGAAGCATGAAACCTTCTAACGCAAAAGAACTTATGGCTATGAGAAATATAGACGGTGGTCTTATTGGTGGCGCAGCGTTAAAGGCTGAAGACTTCTCTAAAATAGTAAACTATAAAGACTAATTTTTAAGAAAGGTTAAAAGGCTGTGCAAACAGCCTTTTAAGTTGTTTTTTAAGTTGTATTAAAAATGTTAAAGGCTAATTTTCACACGCATACGTTTAGGTGTAAGCATGCCGAAGGCTTAGAGCGAGAATACGTAGAAGAAGCGATTAAATCGGGCATAAAAACACTTGGTTTTTCCGATCACACCCCTTATTTTTTTGATAAGGGATACGTTTCCAATGATAAAATGCTTCCTTCTGAACTAGAAGGGTACGTAAAAACGGTAAACGACCTAAAAAAAGAGTATAAAGGTGATATAGATATATACCTAGGGCTTGAAACGGAATATTATCCCAAGCACTTTGAACAGCTTATCCGCTTTATAGAGCCTTTTCAAATAGAGTATATGTTACTCGGTCAGCACCACACGAATAACGAATACGACGGTGTTTACGCGTTTACCAAAAACCATACGGAAGCCGATTTTATAACGTACGTAAATCAAGTTATAGCGGGTATAAATACGGGATATTTTTCCTACGTTGCAAACCCAGACGTTTTCTACTTTCCCCCCGAA
>CAJMCT010000170.1 GCA_905211955.1 uncultured Eubacteriales bacterium
CCTTGCGATATAAAAACGGTAAACGACTTAGGGTGTTCCGTTCGCGATATGGAAGGCGGGGCGGTTGCAGAGGTTTGCCTTGCAAACAACATCCCCCTATACTCTATTAAGGGAATTACCGATACTTACGATAACCCTGCAAAACAGTTTTATGAAAACTTGGTTGCCGTATGCAAAGGATTTCCTTCCGTTATAGAAAAGGCGCTTAAAAATATCGTAAAGTAATGAAAGATTATCTTTTATTAATTAGAAAAGGCAAGCGAAAATTTAGTAGCCTTTAACAAAAAGATAGTTCCCGATACAAAATATGAAATGCTTGGGGTAAAAGTTCCCGATCTTAAAGAGATTGGCAAAAAAATCGCTAAACGTGGCGAAGAATTAGAATACTTACGTTTATCCAAAAGATATTACGAAGAATATTTTGTAAGCGGTTTTGCAATAAGTTATTCTAACCGTGATTATGACGAAAAAATTAAACTTTTTGACGAGTTCATAAACTGTATAGATAACTGGGCGATATGCGACAGTGTGGTATTAGCAAGTAAATTTATCGGTAAGAATAAGAAAAAATCGTTAGAATTTATAGAAAAATGGCTAAAATCTAAAAAACCTTATATTATAAGGGTTGCAGTAGTTTGTCTTTTAGGATATTATATAGTAGACGAATATATTGATTACGTTTTGCTTTGCGCAAAAACTATTCAAAGCGATGACTACTACGTCAATATGGCACTATCTTGGCTTGTTAGCGTTGCATTAGTAAAATTTTACGATAAGACTGTTAAATATTTAGAAAACCGCGAGTTTAAGACTTTTATCCACAATAAATCAATACAAAAAGCAGTAGAAAGTTTTAGAATTTCGCAATCAAATAAAGAACAATTAAAAAAATTAAAGATAAAGTGAGTATTATGAAAGATTCTTGGAAATACGTATCCGTCGGAAACAATATCAAGGTTTTAATCTTCGTTTTGATATCCTTTGCGTTCTTGTTTATCCCCTTTGCTATCACCGAAGAAGAACTGATTTTTACGTTTAGCAAACTTCCCATAATCGGGGACGGGCAAATGGTGTCTACCGCCGAACTTGCAACCGATTATTTTGGACTACTTATCCCTTCTTTAGGCGAATCGATAACTAGCCTTCTTAAAAGCCTTTTCGGCGTCGCGTACACCGTGTTTATGGGCATACTCGTTGCCGACGTTTTATTTTGCATTTTACTTTCGATTTTTAGAATTAATGCACTTAGAATTATAATGAAGATATTAAGCATTTTCTGCGGGTTCTTTATGATAATTTTTGCAGTACTTAATCTCGTTTACGTAGTAG
>CAJMCT010000171.1 GCA_905211955.1 uncultured Eubacteriales bacterium
CGGTCAAAGAACTGATTCGTCTTCAAGATTTGAAAAGGGTGTAGATGCATATACCGTTGGTCTTGGCATGAAAAGAGCATTAAATCTTATAAACAAGTTGGATTGTGGCAAAATTGCTTGTGACGAATATGATTTATGCTATGAAAAACTTGAAAACAAAGTTATAAATACTACGATTTCCAAAGTAAATGCGGTATTAGGTATTGACGTTCCCGAAAACGTTATAAAACAAATTTTAGAAAGCCTAAATTTTGAAGTTAAAATAAATGGCGACGATTTATCGGTAAAAGTTCCGCTATATCGTGAAGATATGGAAGATTATCCTGACATTGCTGAAGAAATTATTAGGGAGTACGGCTACGATCATATAAAGCCAACCCTTCTTAAAACGTCTCAAATTACTAATGGTGGAAAGACTGAAGAACAAAAATATAGCGATAACGTTAAAAACTTGCTTGCAGGCTTTGGTTTTAACGAAATTATTACTTATTCTTTTGTTTCTGAGAAAGATTTTGAATTATTTAACGTTGAAAGCGACTCTAATGAGAGAAATTTCGTAAAAATCATAAATCCGTTAGGGGAAGACATGATGGTTATGAGAACTATGCTTTTACCATCTATAGTTAAAATTTCTTGCTCAAATATTACTAGAAAGAATTTTGAAGGTAGATTGTTTGAACTTGCAAAAACATATTTCCCAAAACAAGTTCCGATGACTGAACTTCCCGAAGAAAAAGAAGTTTTGACTTTTGCAACGTTTGGAGAAAACGAAGATTTCTTTACCATTAAAGGAGTAGTAGAAGGGCTAATTGATGCGTTCTGTAACGGCTCAAAAATCAAATTTGCTCCTTGTTCGCTAAAACGTATGCACCCAACTCGTTCTGCCGATATTTATTTAGACGGCAAATACGTTGGTTATTTTGGACAAGTTAATCCTTTAATTATTGATAAGTTAGACGTTGATAAGCCCGTTTACGCAGGGGAAATATACTATGATTTATTTAAAAAACACTTTAACTCTAAAATTGTTTTTAATCAAATCTCAAAATTCCCACAAGTAGAAAGAGACCTTGCGATTTTAGTTGACAAGTCTATAAACTGCGGAGATATTATGGACTCAATTAAGGCAAGTGCGGGCAAAAACCTTGATAAACTTTCGCTTTTCGATATTTACGAAGGTGAACAAGTTGCCGAAGGCAAAAAGAGTATGGCATTTAATCTTA
The DNA here is from genome assembly GCA_905211955.1 of uncultured Eubacteriales bacterium. Lineage (GTDB taxonomy): Bacteria > Bacillota > Clostridia > Christensenellales > Borkfalkiaceae > UBA1259. The sequence continues at coordinate 1,224 of CAJMCT010000171.1, forward strand.
TCTTCGTTTCAAACGAAAAGACCTTAGAAGTTGAAGAAATTGAAGGGGCTATTAAGAGAATTCTTAAGAATTTAAAAAGAGAATTTGATGCCGA
>CAJMCT010000172.1 GCA_905211955.1 uncultured Eubacteriales bacterium
GGCTTATGATTGGTATTAAAACTGTTAAGCCCGCAAAAGAAGTTTTGATTGAGTGTATGAAAAACGGTGTTTTAGTTTTAACCGCAAAAGATAAAATTAGGTTGCTTCCCCCCTTAAATATCCCTGAAAAAGTATTAAAAAAAGCGCTTGACGTTATAGTTTCCGCTTGCGCTATATAGGTGAAAAAAATGAATTTATACGGCAAAAATTTCTTAAAACTCTTAGACTATTCAAGTGAAGAGATAGCATATTTAATAGACCTTGCAATTTTGCTTAAAGACAAAAAGAAAAAGGGTATACCCCACAAATATTGCGAAGGTAAAAATATTGCGCTTTTGTTTGAAAAAACTAGTACGAGAACGAGATGTGCGTTTGAAGTTGCAGGTAGTGACTTAGGTATGAACTACGTTTACTTAGACCCAAAAAGTTCACAAATTGGCAAAAAGGAGAGCATAAAAGATACCGCACGCGTTTTAGGTCGTATGTTTGAAGGAATAGAGTATAGGGGATACGGCCAAGAAGTTGTAGAGGACCTTGCTAAGTATTCTATGGTTAGAGTTTGGAACGGTTTAACCAACGAGTTCCACCCCACACAAATTCTTGCGGACTTTATGACGATTAAAGAAAAGAAGGGTGACTTAAAAGGCAAAAAACTCGTTTACATGGGGGATGCGCGCTATAATATGGGCAATTCTTTAATGGTTGGCTCGGCAAAAATGGGTATGCACTTTGTGGCTTGCACGAATCCCGAATACTTCCCCGACAAAAAATTAATAGACGAGTGCCAAAAAATCGCAAATGAGACGGGCGCTATTTTAGAGTTTAATAGTGACGTTAAGTCGGCCTGCAAAAATGCGGACGTTATATATACTGACGTTTGGGTTTCTATGGGAGAACCTGACGAAGTTTGGGAAAAGAGAATAAAAGACCTTCTTCCTTATCAAGTAAATAAAAAGGCTTTTGAAACTGCAAAACCCGATTGCTTTTTTATGCACTGTTTACCTGCCTTCCACGATTTAGAAACTGAAATCGGAAAAGAAATTTACAAAAAGTTTGGACTTTCAGCGATGGAAGTGACTGACGAAGTTTTTGAAAGTGAAAACTCAATTGTTTTTGACGAAGCCGAAAACCGCATGCACACTATTAAAGCGGTTATGCTTGCAACTATGGTTGATAATTCCTTAATTAAATAACAAATTTTAAATAATAAACAA
>CAJMCT010000173.1 GCA_905211955.1 uncultured Eubacteriales bacterium
TAGGTCAAGACGAAGCGAAAAAGGTTTTATCGGTAGCCGTTTATAATCATTATAAAAGAATAAACGCGGTAGCAAACGATAAAGACGTAGAACTTGATAAAAGCAACATTTTGCTTTTAGGACCTACGGGTAGCGGAAAGACTTTGCTTGCAAAAACTCTTGCAAAGATTTTAGACGTGCCTTTTGCCGTTGCCGATGCAACCACGCTTACCGAAGCAGGCTACGTTGGTGAAGACGTCGAAAATATATTGCTTAAACTTATACAAGCGGCTGACTTCGATATCGAACGTGCGCAAAAGGGTATAGTTTATATAGACGAAATCGATAAGATTGCAAGAAAAAGCGAAAACGTTTCTATAACGAGAGACGTATCGGGTGAAGGCGTTCAACAAGCCTTGCTTAAAATTATTGAAAGCACGGTTGCAAACGTTCCGCCACAAGGTGGAAGAAAACACCCACAACAAGAGTGCATAAGAATTGATACCACAAATATCTTATTTATTTGCGGTGGTGCGTTCGTTGGACTTGACGAAATCGTTTCAAAGAGAAAAGAAAAGTCGTCTTTAGGATTTGGTGCTAGCGTAGAAAAGAAAAACAAAGACTTTTCTTATCTTAGAGAAGTTCAGCCCCAAGACCTTATTAAATATGGGCTTATTCCCGAATTCGTAGGGCGTGTTCCTATAAACGTAGGGCTTCATCCGCTTGACGAGAACGCGTTGGTAAATATTCTAACTAAACCTAAAAACGCATTGGTTAAACAATATAAGCATTTAATAGGCTTAGATAAGGTAGACTTAGAAATTACCGAAGACGCAGTAAAGGCGGTTGCAAGACGTGCTATAGAACTAAATACGGGTGCAAGGGGACTAAGAACTATCCTAGAAAACCTTATGATAGATACTATGTACGAAATCCCTTCCGATTCAACGATTGAAAAGGTAGTAGTAGATGAAACGGTAGTTTTAAACGGCGCAAAGCCAAAGGTTATAAAAAAAGACATAGCCTAAAAAGATAGAAAAATAAAGGCGATTTTGTGACAAAAATCGCCTTAAAAATTATTAAAAAAACTTTAAAAAACCTTGAAAAATTGCTTGACTTAAAAAAATGCTTATGTTATTAATAGTACAACAGTAATAATTCAACGGGTTGGAAATATTGATCCTAAAGCACTAAAAGACATT
>CAJMCT010000174.1 GCA_905211955.1 uncultured Eubacteriales bacterium
AAAACACTACGGTTGAAATCCCTGAAGTTATGATTGAAAATCAAGTAGAACGTATGGTACAAGAAACTTCTTATAGATTATCTTACCAAGGTTTAAGACTTGAAGACTACTTAAAGTATACCGGACAAACGATGGATGCTTTCAAAGATGGCTATAAAGCACAAGCAACCGAAATCGTAAAATCTCAGTTAGTAATCGAAAAGATTATCGAAGTTGAAAAGGTTGAAGCGCTTGATGAAGAAGTAGAAGAGGCTCAAGATAAGCCCGTTCCCGACGTTAAGAAGAACATGCATGCTCGTCAACTTGACTATATTAAGAACGAAATCATTATCAAAAAACTTTTCGACTTATTAAAAAACGAAAATAAAATCAACTAATTTTCCATAGGAGAAAATAAATGGAAATAAAAAGTAGTGTTGTTCCCTACGTGGTAGAACAAACCAACAAAGGCGAAAGAAGTTATGATATTTATTCAAGGCTTTTAGAAGATAGAATAATATTCTTAACGGGAGAAATCAACGATGCAGTTGCCGATACGGTGGTTGCTCAACTTATCTATTTAGAAGGAAAAGATCCCAACAAAGATATTTGCCTTTATATAAACAGCCCAGGTGGAAGCGTGACTGCGGGTCTTGCAATTTACGACACTATGAACTATATCAAGTGTGACGTAAGCACTATCTGTATCGGTCTTGCTGCATCAATGGGTGCGTTTCTACTAAGCAGTGGTGCAAAGGGCAAAAGATATGCTTTAGCGAACAGCGAAGTAATGATCCACCAACCCTTAGGCGGTGCGCAAGGTCAGGCAAGCGATATAAAAATTCAAGCCGACCATATTATTAGAACTAAAGAGCGTTTAAACAACATACTTGCTAAAAACACAGGCAAACCTTACGAAATCGTTGAAAAAGACACCGATAGAGATAATTATCTAACGGCGGAAGAAGCAAAAGAATATGGACTTATCGACGAGATTTTCGTTTCGCGTCCGTAGTTAATTAAGCGGAGTAATATGAAGGAAAAAGAATTAGCAATTTGTTCTTTTTGCGGAAAGCCGAAAGAACTTACCAAAAGATTAATAGCAGGACCTAGCGGAATTTATATATGCGACGAGTGTATTGAAATTTGCCGTGAGATTATGAAAG
>CAJMCT010000175.1 GCA_905211955.1 uncultured Eubacteriales bacterium
CGTTATAAAAATTTAACAAAAACCTTAAAGGAGTTAATATGTATTCAATAGGCGTAGACGTCGGTGGAATGAGCATTAAAGTTGGTATCGTTGATGAAAATGGTGTTATCGTAAAAAAAGATAGGGTAGTCACCGTTAAAAATCCCGAAAAAGACATAGACAATACTGCTAACCTTATTGAAAAATTATTAAAAGAACAAAAACTTGAGATAACTGATATTAGTGGTATAGGTGTAGGGTGCCCGGGTGCCGTCACCAGTAGCACGGGTGTAGTAGACTTTCTTCCTAACCTTGATTGGTATAACGTAGATCTTGTTGGAATTTTGAAAAAAAGGTTTGACACCAAAATCATTATTTCTAACGATGCAAACGTTGCCGCGCTTGGTGAAGTAATTTATGGATGCGCAAAAGGATATAAAACTTGCGTTATGTTTACCTTAGGAACAGGTGTTGGCGGTGGTATTATTATCGACGGCAAACTTTTTGAAGGCAATCAATCTAAAGGCGCAGAACTTGGACATACCACTTTAATTTTGGACGGAGAACCTTGTGGTTGTGGAAGACGTGGTTGTATAGAGTCTTACGTTTCGGCTACCGCACTTATTAATCAAACCCAAAAAGCAATGTTGGAAGATAAATCTTCTAAAATGTGGGATTTCGTTGACGGCGATATTGAAAAGGTAGATGGAAGAACGGCTTTTGAAAGTGCAAAGCAAGGCGATAAAACGGCTTGTAAGGTTAGAGATACCTACGTTAAATATTTATCAGAAAGTATGATGAGTATGTTTAACATTTTCCGCCCCGAAGCATTTATCATTGGCGGTGGCGTAAGCGCTCAAGGCGATTATTTAATCGATAGAGTAAAAGAATATTGTGAAAAATACGAATACGGCTATAAAGCATCGCCAAAGCCCGAAATTTTAGTTGCAACCCTTGGTAACGATGCAGGCATAATCGGTGCCGCCGCACTCGTAAAATAATTCCCCAAAACAGTTTATATTTAGATGTGATAAAAAACGCTCTACAAATTAGTAGAGCGTTTTTCTTTATACCAATTTTAGTACAAAACTTTTTTTATTATAAACCAAAAAGGAGAAATTTATGGATAGAATTTATACGGGTTTTGAAAGTTTAGACAAGCACT
>CAJMCT010000176.1 GCA_905211955.1 uncultured Eubacteriales bacterium
ATTTATATATTATAATACATAATAACGGGCATTGCAAGTATTTTTTGGGCGATTTAATTTGTATAAAGGAGCGTTATGAGTTTTTCTTTTTCTAAGGAATATTCCCAAAACGCTTATACGGACGTTGAAAACGTTTTTATAAGCGAATATCTTCCTATATCTTCCGGAAACGCCGTTAAGGTTTACCTTTACGGGCTTTTCCTTTGCAAGAACGAAAAAGACGTAAAAACTCTATCCGACTTTGCTAAGGCAGTTTATATGACCGAGTTAGAAGTTAAAGACTGCTTTAAGTATTGGGAAGAGTTCGGGCTCGTAAGCGTTTTATCAGAAGCCCCCCTTACCGTAAACTATTTACCCGTTAAAAGCGTTTACTCAGGAAAACCGAGAAAGTTTAAGGCGGAAAAATATACCGACTTTACTAAAGGGCTTCAAACGATTATTTCGGCAAGAATGATCCCTACTAACGAGTTTACCGAATACTTTTCTATTATGGAAACCTATTCTATTAAACCCGAAGCAATGCTTATGATTGTTAAGTACTGCGTAGACCTTAAAGGCAACAATATAGGCTACCATTACGTGTCTACGGTTGCCAAAGACTTCGGCGCAAGGCAAATAAACACCGTTGAAAAGGTTGAAAGAGAACTCTCTACATACGTTCTACATACGGGTGAAATTTCCAAGATATTAAAGGCGCTTTCTTCTAAACGTCAACCTGATATCGAAGATTTAAAGTATCTTAATAAATGGAAAGACGAACTTAATTTTGAAACTGAAAGTATCGTTTTTGCCGCATCTAAAATTAAAAAGGGCAGTTTTGAAAAACTCGACGAGTTCTTGATGGAACTCTACTCTATGAAGAGTTTTTCTAAAGAAGAAATTGCTGACTATATGAATAAAAAACAACGCGTATACGAACTTGCAATTCGCATTAACCGCGCGCTATCCGTGTACGTGGACGTTATTGATACGGTAGTTGATACTTATACTAAAAAATGGCTATCTTACGGTTTTTCAGAAGACGCGCTCATCTATATTGCGGGTGTTTGCTTTAAAAATGGCAACAATAAACTTGGGTTA